>NZ_DFRA01000015.1:0-77278 GCF_002378465.1 Empedobacter sp. UBA3475
ATCTTTTTGGTGATTCTAATCGTATATGAACTTCACTAAATAAATAAATTTGAATTGTTTGCAACTAATAATCTCTATCACCAAGTAGTACTCAATCTGATAGTTGAGATTTTATATCTTTCAAAAAATAAATATCATAAACAGATGCAGGACTAATATCAATACTCTAGAAAACACATCTTAAAGAACAATCAGCATAAAGTTTATAGCCTTAAGAAGACATTTACTGAGAAGCACAAAAACCTCTATTTGGTGCACTAAACTGATTTTATTTGCAAATTTTCGAGCGTTTAATTCTTGCTATTTTACAAAACTGAAACGGCATACTATCAATGATTAAAACAATTTTCAAATTCATTAAATTCTTTCGCTAATTTGAGGCGAATACTATTAATTTGATATGATAATCTACATTTTCTTCGATTGTAAATACTTCGCTCAATTTTACAACTTACGCTTTAGGAATATTCCGAAATGAATTATTTTCACTATCAATACCCATAAATTCAGTAGTTAAGAAAAGACTTATGAGTTTTAAATCAAATGTTTAGGTCTTCTACATTGATAAATTAAAAGTTTATCTTAGGATATTTTTCATAGAATTTCCAATATTCTTTTATAATTTGCAAGTAAGTTATTCATTGTGAATTTTTTGTTGTAAAAACAATTTACAAATTTTCAATCAAATGAACAACTTTATTATTTAATAATCAAAATGCAGAACAGGCTAAAAATATAAACTTTTAATAAAATCTCTAGAATAATTTTGAGGATGAGGAATTTTCAAATAATTGCAATTAACTAAAACTTTATTATAGAATAATATATCAATATCTATTAAACGATCAACGTAACTCTCATTTTCTTTGGGTTTAAAATAGATTCTTCCCATTTTTTGTTCAATATCTTTAATTTTTTTCAAAATCTCAAATGGAGAATAACTTGTATTAATTTCTATTTTTTGATTTAAGAATAAATTAGGTGTAGTAAATCCTTCAGCCTTATTTTCAAGAATATTAGATTCTTTTTTTATTTCGCCTACCTCTTTGTTTATAAGGTTTTTAGCTGATTCTAAATTATTTTTTTTGTCACCTAAGTTTGTACCAAGTAACAAAATGACTATATTTTGCGACATATAGAGCAAAAGTAATAATAAATTAAAAATGAAAAACTTTTTCGGGAGAGTATTCTCAACAATCATAGGAAATCTATTAACGATTAGTGTATTTGTCATACTACTTTTCGTGTTGATATTTGTTTCAGCATTATCTGCTCCAACAAAAAGTGTGAAAGATGGTTCTGTTTTAGAAATTTCGTTGGAAGATCCAATTATGGAAAGTGATATGGATCGTTCCGTTTCTATTTTTGATATGTCAGAAAGTCCAAATGTTTTTTTACAAGATATTATTCATTCAATTGAAGAAGCGAAGAATGATGATAAAATAAAAGGAATTAGTCTGAAATTGGATAAATTTTCTGGTGGAGCTACGCAAGCGACTGATATTCGTAATGCACTAGAAGATTTTAAGAAATCTGGAAAATTTGTGTATTCATATTCTAATTCAGGAAGTCAGCTGTCATATTATATAAGTAGTGTGTCTGATAAAATTTATCAAAATCCTTTGGGAGGAACTTTATTACAAGGTTTAAGTTCTAATATTATGTTCTTCAAGAATGCAGGAGATAAATATGGTGTAGATTTTCAGGTGATTCGTCACGGACAATTTAAGAGTGCAGTAGAGCCTTATATGAGAACAAATATGTCTGATGAGAATCGATTACAATTGTCAGAATTATTGAATGATGTGTGGGGTAATGTTTCAAACTCGATTACAAAATCGCGTAAAATTTCTCCTGAACAATTCACTACAGTAACAGATAGTTTGTATGCTTTCATCCCAGAAACAGGAAAAGAAAATAAGATTTATGATGTATTGGCACAAGAAAATGAATATCAAAAAATGTTATTCACAAAACTTGGTCTGAAAGAAGAAAAATCAAAAACTGATTTTGAAGTTCTTGAAAAACATACCATAAAAGTAGAAGATTATTTTGAAACCTTATCAGATAAATCTGAAAAAGATAAAATTGCAGTCTTATATGCATCTGGAACAATTTCTGAAGGGGATGGTTTTGATGGTATTCAATCGAAGACTTATGTGGATGCGATTCGCAAAATCAGTCAAAACGATAAAATCAAAGCTTTAGTTTTACGTGTAAATTCTCCTGGAGGTAGCGCAAATGCATCAGAAGAAATTTTATATGAATTGATGCAATTGAAAACAAAAATGCCAATCGTAGTTTCTTTTGGTGATGTTGCAGCATCTGGTGGATATTACATTGCACAAGCTTCTGACAAAATTTATGCACAACCAAATACAATTACTGGTTCGATTGGAGTTTTCGGAATGATCCCAAATGCGCAAAAATTATTCAATAATTTCGGATTAGATTTTGATGAAGTAAAAACGAATGCAAATGCAGATCAGTTAAAATCTTTGACAACACCATTATCACCAACAGCAAAAAATACGATGCAAAAATCAATCGTATTGATTTATGGAAAATTCGTAAACCACGTTGCTACAAATAGAAAGTTAACGTACGAGCAAGTTGACAAAATAGGAGAAGGACGTGTTTGGTCTGGAACTCGCGCAAAACAAATTGGTTTGGTAGATGATTTTGGAAGTTTAGATACAGCGATAAAAGAAGCAGCTAAATTGGCTAAAATAGAAAAATATTCGACAGAAAATTATCCAAAAAGAAAAGATTCTTTTGAAGAATTTATGGATAATCTTCAAGGAAAAAATACTGAGGCAGCAATTGCAAAAGAATTAGGTTCGGACGGAATCCGAATTTACAAAGAAATAAAGATGATGAATGAGCAAAAAGGTGATCAAGTTAGGCTACCTTACGATATTCAAATTCAATAAAAATCATAAAAAAGGGTTAAAATATTTTTAACCCTTTTTTATTGTTAAAATCTTACTATTTTAGTAAAAATATTTAGTTGATAATAAAATTAAATTCTCTTTTATAATCATCTAAATTTATTATACTTTTGTACATTCATTTTTAATAATACTGAGACATAATCAACGATGGGATTATTTGATTTTTTCACGCAAGAAATTGCGATTGACCTGGGGACTGCTAACACTTTAATTATTCATAATAATAAAGTTGTAGTAGATAGTCCATCTATCGTCGCTATACATAGAAGAACAAATAAAGTTATTGCTGTTGGAGAACAAGCAAAACACATGCAAGGTAAAACGCATGATGATATAAAAACAATTCGTCCTTTAAAAGACGGAGTAATTGCAGATTTTGAAGCTTCAGAATTCATGTTGACAGAGTTCATCAAGAAAATTCCTGGAATTCAAGGGAAGTTATTTTCACCTTCATTACGAATGGTGATTTGTATTCCTTCTGGAATTACAGAAGTTGAGAAACGTGCTGTAAAAGATTCTTGTGCACGCGTTAACGCAAAAGATGTTCGTCTTATTTACGAACCAATGGCTGCTGCGATAGGTGTTGGAATTGATATCACTCAACCTAAAGGTAACATGATTATTGATATAGGTGGTGGTACTACAGAAATTGCCGTTGTTGCATTAGGTGGTATTGTTTGTGACAAATCTGTGAAAATTGCAGGTGATGTTTTTACAAATGATATTGCATATTACTTAAGAACCCATCATAATTTATATATCGGAGAAAGAACTGCTGAACGTGTTAAAATTGAAGTTGGAGCTGCTGTAGAAGAACTAGAGCATGCACCAGAGGATATGCCAGTACAAGGACGTGATTTGATTACAGGAAAACCAAAAGAAATTACTGTAAATTACCGCGAAATTGCACGTGCATTAGACAAATCAATTTTACGCATTGAAGATGGTGTAATGGAAACGTTATCTCAAACTCCTCCAGAATTAGCTGCTGATATTTACAACACTGGTATCTATATGGCTGGTGGTGGAGCTATGTTGAGAGGTTTAGATCAACGTATTTCTAAAAAAACAGGTTTACCAGTTTTCTTGGCTGATGATCCTTTACGTGCTGTTGTTCGTGGAACTGGTATTGCACTTAAAAATATTGATAAATTCACTTTCTTAATGAAATAGAAGAGTAAAGAGCAATGCAATATATTCTGAATGCGATTAGAAGAAATGGAATGCTATTAATTTTTGTCTTTTTAGAGTTAATTGCGTTGTTTCTTGTCTTTAAGAAAAATATTTATCACGAAACTATTCTTGCCTCTGCAAGCACATCGTTTACAGGTTATGTGGATGATAAAATTGCAAAGGTGACAAACTTTATTCATTTACCGAGTACCAATAAAGATTTGATGGACGAAAATGCCTTTTTGCGTGAGCAATTGGTGCATTTAGGTATTAAAGATGCGAAAACTAAAAAGTTTTACAAATCGGATACCTTAGGTTATCATCAAACGTATTCTTTTGTACCTGCAGAGATTGTAAATAACTCGATTATCAAAACGCAAAACCTTTTGATGATTGATAAAGGAACAAATGATGGAATAGAAAAAGGTGACGGAATCATTACAAATAATGGTGTAATTGGTATTGTAACTTTTGCTGGGAAAAATTATTCTCGTGCAATTTCGTTGTTAAACAAGGATATCAATATCAATGCACGTATCAAAGGAAATCAATATTTTGGGACAGTGAAATGGGATGGAAAAGATCCTCGTTATGTTCAGTTATATGAAATTCCGAAATACATCGAAGTGAAAAAAGGAGATATTATCGAAACAGATGGTAAATCACCAGTTTTCCCAGAAGGAATTATTATAGGTAAAGTTGTAAGTAAAGGAATTGATGAAACGGGAGAAATGAAAGTTCAAGTAAGATTGAAACAAGATTTCGCCAATTTAGCTCAAGCTTATGTGGTCACAAACCTTAATAAAGTTGAAATTCAACAAGTAGAAAAATCAGATACAATAACAAGTCCACAGAATGTTCAATAAAGATTTTTTAATCAATATTATCAAGATTATCGTTTTAGCTTTGTTACAAGTTTTTGTGTTCAATCACATCAACTTTTTAGGAAGTTATCAACCATATATCTATATTGTATTTGTATTATTTTATCCGCCTTATCAAAATAAATATGCCTTACTAATCTTATCATTTATGTTAGGATTAATGATAGATATTTTCGAATACACAGGAGGAATTCATGCTTTTGCATTAACACTTATCGCATTTCTTAGAAATCCAATCATCAAACTTTTGGCAGGAAAACAAGATTACGAAATGGAATTTTTCTCTTTCAATTCGTTCAGTTTTGCGCAATGGTTGTTTTATTTGATTATTCTAATTCTTGCACATCATATTATTTTATTACTTCTTGAGAATTTTAAACCATCAGGAATTGGATCTTTGATGCTAAAAGCATTAATCAATTCGGGAATAACTTTTGTGTTTGTCTTTATTTATAAAATTTTATTTAAAAATAAAGTTGGAGTATGAAAAAGTTGATGGTTGTTTATGCACTCATCCTGTTTATAGTGTTTCTATTTATAGGACGTTTGGCGTATTTGCAATTATTTACAGATCGTTATACGTTAAATGCATTTAATACTTCGATCAAACAAGAAATTATTTATCCTAATCGTGGTGATATTCTTGATCGAAACGGAAAATTGTTGGTGAGTAACACATATTCGTACGAATTAGACGTTATTCCAGGGAAATTAATTGACAGTTATGGAGAATATATGAATGGTTTTGATAAACCTAAATTCTCTAAAATGATTGGAATTTCTACACAACAATTTGATTCTATTTTAGATAAAATTGTTACCGCAAAAGATTATAAAAAATTATCGCCTTATCCATTCTTAAAAAATATTTCGCGAGAGAATTTTGCTCGTATGCAAGAACAATTGTACTTGTATCCTGCATTTAGCATTATCAAACGTCCCGAGCGTAAATATATGGTAAATTCTGCCGGAAATATACTGGGCTATATAAACGAAGCCAATCAATCTTATATCAAAACAGATTCTACCTATTATCAACCTGGAGATTTGGTTGGTATTGCTGGTGTCGAGAAATCGTATGAAAAAGATTTGCGAGGAATAAAAGGTGTAAAAAACTGGATTGTAGACCGAACAATGAATGTTGTTGGTCCATATAAAAACGGAGATTATGATCGACCTGTAAAAAGTGGGAAAACAGTTCATTTGACAATTGATTATCGTTTGCAAGAATTGGCAGAACAAATGCTTCAAAATAAACGTGGGGCAATTGTCGCACTTGATCCTAATAATGGTGAAATTTTGGCTTTAGCATCCGCACCTACAATTAATCCAAACGATTATTTGAATACAAAGTTGAGAAGTGCATTAATCAACGATTCTATTGCTCGTCCAACTTATGATAGAGCTTTACAAGGAACTTATCCTCCTGGTTCTACATTCAAAATGGTAACGGCTTTGGCTGGTTTACAAATGGGAACGATGACAGAAAAAACAACATATGTTTGTAAACATGGTTTCCGTTATGGACGTATGCATATTGGTTGTCACTGTGGAATGTATTATACGCCGCAAGGTTTAGAACATGCAATTGGAAAATCATGTAATAATTATTTTTCTGAAGCTTATCGTGATATTGTTCGTAAAGATCCAAATGATTATAGTGTCGGAATTAACGAATGGGCTTCCATTTTGAATAGTTTCGGATTAGGAAAATTTATGGGAACAGATTTACCGGTTGGTAGCAAAGGTCTTATTCCGACAGCTGAGTTTTACGACAATCGCTTTGGAGAAGGTGTTTGGAATCCTTACCGTATTATTTTCAATGGTATGGGACAAGGAGATATTAATACAACTCCGCTGCAAATGGCAAATTATACAGCAATTATTGCCAACAAAGGATTTTTCTATACACCGCATATTGTACATAGTATTGATGGAAAACCATTGACGGATTCTACTTATATGGTGAAAAAAAATACATTGGTTGATCCAAAACATTTTGACATCATTCAACGCGGAATGCGTAATGTATTTACAATGGGTACAGCTCGTAGTTTTGATACAAGTTCTTTTGTACAATTTGGTAAAACTGGAACTTCTCAGAACTCTCATGGACAAGATCACTCATTATTTGTATTGTTTGCTCCAGCAGATAAACCAAAAATTGCGATTGCTGCAATTGTAGAAAATGGTTCTTGGGGTACAACTTATGCTGGACCAATGGCGAGTTTGATCGCAGAATTATACGTAACGGATACAATAAAACGACCTGCGTTAGTGCAACGTATGAAAAATGGTAATCTACAAGGCGAATATCGTCGTCAATGGATAGATTATCTAAAAAGAAAAGGATTATACGTAGAACCTGTAAAAAAGGATTCTATCGGAAATAAAATAGATAGTTTAAAATTTAAAAAAGATTCAACAAAACTAAAACATGAGCCAAAGCAGATTACTAAAAGGAATTGATTGGATTGTACTGATCCTAGGGTTTCTGATAGTAACTTTCGGGATTATGAATGTGTATAGTGTCAATCCAGATTTAGGTGTAAAACAGCTAATTTGGTTTGGACTTGGAATGGTGATGATATTGATTTTGATAATTGCGAGCGGAAACAACCGTAATTTTTTCGAAATTTATAGTCCTGTTTTTTATATCATTTCCCTCGTTTTGCTCGTCGGAGTTTTGATTGTTGGAAAGGAAATTAATGGAGCAAAAGCGTGGTATCGTTTTGGACCTCTGAGTTTGCAACCAGCCGAATTTGCGAAGATTGGTACAGCTTTGTTGATTGCTAATTTTATCAATCATTCAAACGCAAATCTAAAAGACTTAGGTTTTATAGGAAAAATATTGTTGATTATCGCAATACCAGTAGTTTTAATTCTTTTACAACCCGATTTAGGTTCAGTAATTATTTTCTGTTCATTAAGTATTGCCTTGTACAGAGAAGGACTTAATCCATGGATAATTTTAGCACCAATCATATTATTAATCATTTTCTTGATTTCGATTGTACAAATTCCTTTTTACGTTTTATTAGTTTTTGGATTTATAATTCTTACAATAGCTTTATTAATTTTAGCTTTCAATTATAATCAGAATGTAGTTGATGCGATGCATGGTGTTTTAATCGGCTTATCAATTTTCTTTTTATTATTGATTGGAATTTGTTATTTGGTTGAAGATTTATCTGAAGAAACACGCGAATCTTTCGGACATTTATTTCCAATGCGTTCCTTATTTTTCTCAGAACCAATATTTTTTAATACAACTTTCTTTGGATTGATAGGATTCTTTATATCAATTATTCCAGTTTTAATTTTAAAATTAACCGAACAAAAAGAAATTAATGATTCACCATTCAAAACACAATCTGGATTAGCTGCAAATGTTCTGAATTTTAGTATTATTGCGTCTATTGTGTTGTTATTATTTGCAAGCACGGTTAGTTTTATTTCTCCGATCATTTTTGAGAAATTACCCAAACACCAAAAAGAGCGTGTGATGGTTTTGTACGAAGGAGAAGCAAAGTATCGTGATACTTCGGGATATAATTTATTGTATGCAAAAACAGCGATTGGTTCGGGCGAATTATATGGAAAAGGTTACAATCAAGGAACTATTAAAAAAGGAAGGTTTGTACCAGAACAACAAACCGATTACATTTTTACAACAGTAGGAGAAGAGTGGGGATTCATTGGTAGTACAGCCTTGGTGATTGTTTATGCAGTTTTCGTAGGGCGATTATTTTTCTTAGCCGAAATCCAAAAAAATAGATTTGCACGATTTTATGGATATGCAGTCGCCTCTATTTTATTTTTCCACTTTTTTATCAATATCGCAATGGTGATTGGGCTTTTCCCAACGGTTGGTATTCCGTTACCATTTTTCAGCTACGGAGGAAGTTCGTTATGGGGATTCACTATTCTGATCGGAATTTTCCTAATCATTCATTACAAGAACAGTCAAGGATTTATTTAGAATAATAATTCAATAGAATAAAAAAGCTACATTGATTTTCAATGTAGCTTTTTCGTTATTATTTCGATACTTCTAACTCAGAAATATGATGAACTTTCTTAATTAATTTATTGTCTTTATCAACCAAAATTAGAGTAGGAGTAGATTCTATTCCATATTCTGCCGCGATTGGCGAATCCCATCTCAAAAGATCAGTATAATTGTACCAAGGTAATTCTTTCGTAGCATTGTTAAACGCTGTTTGATCATAGTCTAAAGAAATAGCAACAATTTCTCCACCTTTTGATTTGAAGTTCTTGTAAAACTCTTTAATGTGCGGGATTTCTTGTTGACAAGCAGGACACCAAGAAGCCCAGAAAACAATTAATTTTTGATCTTCTTTGATATCATATAATGATTTTTTCCCATTAACAGGTTGAGGAAAAGTGATATTAGGAACTTTACTTCCCACTTGCATAGAAGCGCTTTTTTCCACTTTCTTTTTCAATTGATCTGTTACATTAGAAGTCAAACTTTTTACTTTATCTACATATTTTTTATGAAAATTTGCATATTCTTTTTCAGGAACAAAGTTTAAGATAGTTGTCAATACATTTTGACCTCTTGTCGTTTTGATATCTGTTTTAGCCAAAATTTCGTCTGTAGCAGCAATTAAATTCCCTTCTACATCTTGATTGTTTGCAGCAGCTAATTTTCCATTAATATAAGCAAAAACTAAATCATTAAACATTCCAGATTGCTCCAATCGTATATCATCTTTTACAAAATGATTCACAATTTCATTTAGCGTTTCAGCATCTTTATTTGTTTGAGCTTTTTGTTTCAAATCATTCAACTCATTAATATAGGTAATTAATGGCGAAAAATTTTCGTTACGTTTCAACTCTTTTATACGCTTATCTTCTTTTACCATTGCTGTATAAAATTCATCAGTTGGTTTATACATTTGCATTAAATAAGGAAAAACCTGGTTCTGAATTTCATTTAATGGTTGAAGTGCTAAAACTTTATTGTATTCCTTTTGTGTATTTCCCTCAAAAATTTCAAGTTTAGTAGATATTTCTTGCCCACTAACCGTTTTGAATTTTAGATTTTTGTTATCAGTTAATAACGAAAGATTTTCACCTGTTGGCAAATCAATACGTACAAAACCATTGTATTCTTTTGGAACTTTTACAGAAAAATTTCCGTTGTTATCAGTAATCGCATTGTTGATTAATTTCATTTCGGCATTGTCGAAAATTTTAACCAAAACAGGTTTATTTGCATAATTTTCTATTTGCCCAGAAACATTAAACTGCCCAAAGACAGAACTTCCTAAAACAACAAGCGGCAGTATAAATTTATTTTTCATAGTTTGTTTGATATAAAAAAACCTCAATCTATTGATTGAGGTTTAAAAGTATGAATTTATTTTTTAATTATTAGTCTTTGTTCATATGAATCTATTCCTGCAATTGTTACAGCTGTAACAATTAAAAAAGGTGCATAATCATGAATAGATACTTTTCTAATACCATCCCTATTTCCTGTATTATCTCCGTTCATATTACAATTTTTCCAATCTGAATAAAGGATTTGTAGGTTGGGCGTTAACAGATACATTAATAATGAAAACAAATAAAAAAAACAAGTTAATTTTCAATAATTTTTTCATAGCTAGTTTTATTTGTTAATGGTTTTCTTCGTTAAAGTTTCACCACCTTAATATACAATCTTAACCAAATATAAGGTTGGAATATTATTAATATTTAAATTATAATCTGTATTTGTAGAAATATTGTTTTATAAAATATTTGACGTCCAATTAAATTAAAAATTGAAATATTAGCGGTTGTATTACTTTGCTCAAATTTAACAAAATGACCTCCATTATTTCAATATAAATAGTAGCTTATTTTAATCATTTATATCTAGTGTTTTTGGTGATTGATTCCAATAGAATTCTAAGCGATTATTAATTTTATCGTCAGCTATTTTTTATATATTTATATTGTGTAGAATCACTATAGACCTAAGCAAGTGTGACTAAAGCAAGTAGATTCTTTTTCATAAATTATGTTATTTTTGGTAGGTTTCTATTAAATTAAATAATAATTTTATTACAAATATAAAAATATTTATTAATAAGTTACTATTCAACAGATTATATTATAACTTTTTCTGGTAAATCTTTAATGTTATACATTAAATCAGTAAAGATTTCTTCCGTAACTGCTCGTAATCCTCGAGCTCCTAAACCCAGTTCATTGGCACGGTCTACAATTCTATTTAGGGTTTCGTCCGTCACTACAAGCTCTTTTCCGTCTAGGGCAAAAAGTTTTGTATATTGTTTCATTAGAGAGTTTTTTGGTTCTGTCAAAATAGCTCTCATCGCTTCTTTATCTAATGCTTTAAGATACGTAATAATTGGTAAACGTCCAATTAATTCTGGAATGATACCAAAGTTTTTCAAATCTTGTGCATTTACTTCATCCAAAAGATTTTCGATTTCTTTGTGATCCTCATTCTTGAAACCAATTACGTGTTTCTTCAAACGATCTGCAATGTGTTTTTCTATTCCAGAAAAAGCTCCACCAGCCACAAATAAAATATCTTTTGTATTAACTTCTATAAATTTTTGATCAGGATGCTTACGTCCTCCTTTTGGTGGCACGTTAACAATAGTTCCTTCCAAAATTTTAAGCAAAGCTTGTTGTACACCTTCTCCAGAAACGTCACGTGTAATAGATGGATTGTCACTTTTACGTGCAATTTTATCTACTTCATCAATAAATACGATTCCTTTTTCGGCAAGCTCTACATTGTAATCAGCAGATTGTAAAAGACGCGTCAAAATACTTTCTACATCTTCTCCTACATATCCAGCTTCTGTAAGTACAGTTGCATCAACTATTGCAAACGGAACATTTAATAACTTAGCAATTGTTTTAGCTAATAATGTTTTTCCACTTCCTGTTTCTCCAACTAAAATTACGTTCGATTTATCAATCTCTACATCATTTTCTTTGTCTAGTAATATTCTTTTGTAATGGTTGTATACGGCAACCGACAATATTTTTTTTGCCTGGTCTTGACCAATCACGTAATCATCTAAAAACTCTTTAATTTCTTTCGGAGATTTTAGCGTTAATGGTTTTATCAAATCGTTATTTTCGTTAAATTTCGATTCTTCTAAAACTATACCATGAGCTTGTTCTATGCAATTATCACAAATATTACCGTCGATTCCAGACACTAAAATATTTACTTCGTTTCTGCTTTTTCCGCAAAAAGAGCACTTATTTTCTTCCAATTTTCTATACTTAATTAAGATGCAAAGGTATTTATTTTCTTTTAGATAGAAAATATTTATTTGTTAATTTCTATCAGTATAAATTATGGTAAAATAAAGGATGAAGTTATCTTATTTTAGATTATTGTTTTTTATGTTTCTTTCTTATTGTTTTACAAATTTTTAAGTATTTGTAAACGAAAAAGGATACTCAATAAGTTGAGTATCCTTTTTTTGTATTTTTATTGAATTTAAAATTATTTACGAGGCAATAAAACTTCGTCAATCATTCCATATTCTTTTGCTTCTTGTGAAGTCATCCAGTAATCACGTTCACCATCTTTTTCGATTTGCTCGAAAGTTTGACCAGAATGAGTTGCAAGAATGTCGTATAATTCTTTTTTTAATTTCAAGATTTCCTTCAATGTAATTTCCATATCAGTTGCTTGTCCTTGAGCACCTCCTAAAGGTTGATGAATCATCACGCGAGAATGTTTAAGTGCTGAACGTTTTCCTGCTGCACCTGCACATAATAAAACTGCTCCCATAGAAGCTGCCATTCCTGTACAAATTGTTGCAACATCTGGTTTTACTAACTGCATTGTGTCGTAAATTCCTAATCCTGCATAAACACCACCACCTGGTGAGTTAACATAAATCTGAATATCTTTTGTTGCATCTACACTTTCTAAGAACAATAATTGTGCTTGAATAATATTTGCAATTTGATCATCGATTCCTGTTCCTAAAAAGATGATTCTATCCATCATCAAACGAGAGAAAACGTCCATTTGTGCAACGTTCAATTTTCTTTCTTCAACGATGTAAGGCGTTGTATTTTGGATGTAACTCTCCATATGTAAAGAGCTAATTCCTTTGTCTAACAGCGCATATTTTTTAAATTCTTCTCCTACGTTTTTCATTATTAAATTTAGATTTTAAATGAAAGGTATAAAGAATTTTTTAGAAGTGATTAAGCTTCTGCTAATTCTTTATTTTTTTCTGTAATAATGTCAACAAACTCGTCAAATGTTACTTCTTTCTCGTTCAATTTTACATTGTTTTTGAAGATGTCTAACATTTTGTCTGTAAACACTTGGTATGATAAACGGTTGTATTCTTCTTGATTCTGTAAAGCAGACATTGCAATTTGTTGTAATGTTTCTTCTGGAATAGAAGTTTGACCGTACATTTTTAATTGATCTTTGATTGCAGCAAAAGCAGCTTCTTTTACTTCCTCAGCATTTACTTCTACATTGTTAACTTCAGCAATTTTAGCTTCGATTAATTGGTAACGTAAACCTTTGTCCATTTTTACCAATTCTTCTTTCGCTTGCTCTTCAGAAGTTACATTTTCGTTAGAAGTGATTAACCATTTTGTTAAAAATTCTGTTGGTAAATCAAATTGAACTGTATCTAATAATTTAGCTACAACATCATTGATAATTTGTTTGTCAGATTCTTTGTTGTACATGTTTTCTGACTCTTCTTTGATTTTGTTACGGAAAGCTTCTTCTGAATCTACAGCTCCTTCTCCATAAACTTTATCAAATAATTCTTGATTAACTTCAGCTTTTTCAGCTTTGTTAATTTCTTTGATTGTATACGTAACGTTAGTTCCTTCTTCAGAAACTTCTGTGTTCAATTGTTGTGCAGCTTCTTCAGCAGTGTCAAAAATATCGTTAGAATTTACTTCTACAACATCACCAGCTTTTTTACCGATAAATGCAGAAGCATCTTTCAATTCTTCTAAACGGATAAATGTTGGTTTAGCTTCTTGTCCTTCTACAGCAGCTTCTACTTTCAATACAGCTTCAGCTTCAGCTTCAGTTAAAGATTTTAATGATCCAAAACGAGCAGCGAAATTATCTACATATTTTTGGATTTCGTCGTCAGCAACTTTTACTTTGTAGCTGTCAACTTCTACTTTAGATAAATCAACATCAAATTCTGGAGCTAATCCTAATTCGAAATCAAATGATAATTGATCAGCATCCCAATCAACATCTTTCATTACAGGAACTGGATTTCCTAAGATTGATAATTTTTCTGTGTTGATGTATTCAGATACACTTTTTTGTAAAATTTCGTTAACTGTATCAAAAATAACAGCTTGTTCGTATTGTTTTTTTACAAAGCTCATTGGAACTTGTCCTTTACGGAAACCTTTGATGTTAGCTGTTTTTCTGTATTGGTTTAATACGTCAACTACTTTTTCTTGATAATCTGCCTTATCAACAGTTACAGTTAATACTGCGTTTAATTTGTCTGTTGTATTTTTAGTAATATTCATCTACCTTAAATTTGGAGTGCAAATGTATAAATTATTAATGATTTTTAATAGTAAAAAGTAATATTACAATCAATTCATTCACTATAAATTAACAATTCGGATCGAATCTTATCAAATACTTTAGATTTTGATTTTAGATGGAAAGATTGAATTGATTATTTACTACTTTTCTGAGGTGATATTTTCAACAATTAAGCCATTTGATTTTTGCTGACACAATGACATAAAAAAATCCAGAACGTATGTTCTGGATTTTTAATATTTAGAAAATTTAATTTCTTATAATTCTCCGTAATTTGCGTAAGATTCATCAAAAACAAAATCTTCCATAAATTTAGTTGTGTAATTACCCGCAATAAAATCTGGGTGATCCATCAACTGTAAGTGGAAAGGAATCGTTGTTTTGATACCTTCGATATAAAATTCCCCTAACGCACGTTTCATTTTTGCTATTGCTTCTTCACGCGTTTGTGCAGTAACAATGATTTTTGCAATCATAGAATCGTAATTTGGTGGAATTGTATATCCAGCATAAACGTGTGTATCAACACGAACACCGTTACCACCAGGAATATTAATATTTGTAATTTTCCCTGGAGAAGGGCGGAAGTCGTTATAAGGATCTTCTGCATTGATACGACACTCGATAGAATGTCCGTTTGGATAATAGTTTTGACCAGAGATTGGCTCACCATCCGCTAACATAATTTGTTCACGAATTAAATCGAAACCTGTTACTTGCTCAGTAATTGGATGCTCTACTTGGATACGAGTATTCATTTCCATAAAGTAGAAATCTCCGTGTTTGTCAACTAAGAATTCAATTGTGCCAACACCTTCATAACCTATATATTCACAAGCTTTAACTGCTGCATCTCCCATACGTTGACGTAATTCGTCTGTCATGATTGGAGAAGGGGTTTCTTCTGCTAATTTTTGATTACGACGTTGAATAGAACAGTCACGTTCTGATAAGTGACAAGCTTTACCGTTTTGGTCACTTGCAACTTGAATCTCGATATGACGTGGTTCTTCGATTAATTTTTCCATATACATTCCGTCGTTACCAAAAGCTGCAGCAGCTTCTGTACGAGCAGATTCCCATGCGTGTAATAAATCTTCTTCTTTCCAAATTGCACGCATACCTTTACCACCACCACCGGCAGTAGCTTTCATCATAACTGGGTATTTAATTTCGCGCGCAACTTCTAAGGCTTGCTCATAGCTTTCTAATAAACCATCAGAACCTGGTACTACAGGAACACCAGCTTCTTTCATAGTAGCTTTCGCATTGGCTTTATCTCCCATACGCTCGATATTTTCTGCAGAAGCACCGATGAATTTGATTCCGTTAGAAGCACAGATTTTAGAAAAAGTTGAGTTTTCAGATAAAAACCCGTAACCTGGGTGAATAGCATCCGCGTCAGTAATTTCTGCAGCCGCGATGATGTTAGCCATTTTTAGGTACGAATCTTTACTTGGAGCAGGACCAATACACACAGCTTCGTCAGCGAAACGTACGTGTAATGAAGTCTCGTCTGCTTTAGAGTAAACGGCAACCGTTTTGATTCCCATTTCTTTTGCAGTACGTATAATACGCATTGCAATTTCACCTCTATTAGCGATTAATATCTTTTTAAACATAATTTTTTAGATGTAATTGATTAAGCTGGATCAACTAAGAATAATGGTTGATCGTACTCAACTGGACTAGCGTCGTCCACTAAGATTTTTACAATTTTTCCAGAAACTTCTGATTCGATTTCGTTGAATAGCTTCATTGCTTCAACAATACATAAAACTTTACCTGGAGCAATAGCATCACCTACATTAATAAAAGGTTCTTTACCTGGTCCTGCAGCACGGTAGAAAGTACCAATCATAGGAGATTTAACTGTAATTAAATTACTATTTTCTTCTTCTGTTGATGTTGTAGAGTTATTTGCTGGTGCAGCTGCTGACGCTTGAGGAGCGGCAATTGGAGCTACAGGAGCTTGTGGTACATAAATTTGTTGAGATGCAACTTGTGCAGGTACGCTTGCTAAAGTTTTGATTTTGATTTCGATGTCATCTTGTTTGATGCTTACTTCAGCAACTTCTGCTTTTGATACGAATCTAATTAAATTTTGAATGTCTTTAATGTCCATATAATGCGGTTTTTTATTTGACCTTTTATGTTTGTTTTTTATAAAACGATTTCAAAGGTATTGAAAAAAAAATAAAAAAAGCTGTTTCTTTTTAGAAACAGCTTCAAAATCTTTCGAAGATTATATTATTCAGTAACTTCTTGTACTTTCTCTAATACTACTTTACCTTTGTAGTATAATTTTCCGTCAGACCAGTGAGCTCTGTGATATAAATGTGCTTCACCTGTTGTTTTATCGATTGCTAATTGTGGAGCTTCGATTTTGTAGTGTGTTCTACGTTTATCTCTTCTTGTTGACGACTGTCTTCTCTTAGGATGTGCCATATCTAACTACTTTTTTTTCTTTATTTCTATAATTTATTTTAATAATAAAAACCAATTAAGGTTTCAAATCTTTCAATTTTGCCCAACGAGGATCAATGTCGTTATTATCGTCATCGTCATCATTGTTGTTGTCTTCATCGTAATGCTCGTATTCTTCATCTTCGTCTAATTCGTAAATGCTGTATTGGTCTAACAATTCAATCATTTCAGAATCGCTTTTGCCATTCAAGACATCGGGATGAATTCGTTTTGTTGGTACTGATAACATTGCCAATTCATAAAGAACTTGCGCAACGTTGATTTGGTATTCCTCTCTTGGAATTACCCACATTTCAAAATCAGTATCGTCAAACTCGTTTCCAAATTTAACAATTAATTCTGCATTATTTGAAATTTCTTGTTGAAACAATTCTCCAGTCAAATCACAAGGGACTGTAATGTCTCCTTTTAAGCTGATTTCTAACTCAAGCATTGTTGATTTTTTATCTAAAATAATTGTTGCAATTAAATTAGGATTGTCAAAATCTTGCTCAATTTCAAATAAATCAAAGAACGATTGTGATAATTCGAATGTAAAATCACTCTTACCAAAAGGCAAGCTTGTAAATACAATATTATAATTTTTTAACTTGTCCATACCACAAAAAGGTGTGCAAAGATAATCTAATTTATTTAAAATTAATAGCTCTTTGCAACTTATTTTAAATTTTTATTCTTTATTATCGCCTTTTTCTAATTTTAGAGGAATATGTTGCAATACATTTTTTGTTAGCTCTTGGTATTCGTTTCGATTTTTATATAATTCGATTGCCGAAAAAATAGCTTCCTTAAATGATTCTTCGTTTGCAATTCCTTTTCCTGCGATGTCGTAAGCCACACCATGATCTGGCGAAGTTCGTACAAATTTTAATCCAGCTGTATAATTAACTCCTTCATCAAAACTAATTGTTTTGAAAGCCACCAATCCTTGATCGTGATACATGGCCAAAACAGCATCAAAAGCGTCTAAATTACTTGGATTGAAAAAACTATCTGCCGAATAAGGTCCAAAAACTAATTGATTTTCGTTAATACAACGCTCGATAACAGGCGAAATAATTTCTTTTTCTTCTGATCCTAACAAACCATTGTCACCTGCATGAGGATTAAGCCCGAGAACAGCAATTTTTGGCTTGCTGATAGCGTAATCTTCAATCAAACTTTTATGAATTTGTTGAATTTTTGCATAAACAGATTTTGGATTAATTTGTTTGGCAACTTCGCTAATCGGAATATGTTGCGTCACTAAACCAACTCTCAATTTCTCTGAAACTAAGAACATCAAAGGTTTTCCTCCCCAAACTTCTCCTAAATATTCGGTATGACCTGGGAAATGAAATTCTTCGGACTGAATATTATCTTTATTAATTGGAGCCGTTACCAAAACATCTGTAAAACCATCTGAAACAGATTTTGCAGCCGCTTTTAATGATTGATAAGCGTGTTCACCAGCTTCTTTGGTTACTTTACCATAATGTACATCAATTTGATCTTTCCAAAGATTAACCACATTGATTTTTCCGTCTACAATTTGATTTGCATCTTGAATACCTTGAAAATTGATTCGGTCAAATTTTAAACGATCTTTTTGATACGATAATAATTTGGTTGAACCGAAAATAACAGGCGTAAAAAACTCTGTTATTTCTTTTTCTTGTAAGGTTTTTAAGATAACCTCAATTCCGATTCCGTTATAATCACCAATCGAGATGGCAACTCTAATTTTTCTATCTTTTTCAGACATAATGTTAGTTTAATATGATTGGCTGGATGGTTTGTATTTTTTTAAAAATCTTTTGTAAATTAAATCTACAATTAAACCTCCAATCCATGATGAAAAGAATAAAACTGGACAGATCGCAATTTCGTACCAAGTTGGGTGATAAGGCGTGATAAGAACGTCGCCTAATGCAACGATTAACACAATAAAACCTACAAACATCGTGTAAGCTTGTTTAGCTCTTCTTACGATAAGAGCTGTTATAACACCTCCAACTAAAGCTGCAATTCCACTAATTGCGAGCATTGATCCAAAAAATTGAACTTCGAATTTTTTCCCTTCTTGGTGCGAAAAATATTTGATGATGTGTCTCCATTCCGGAAAAACTTTGTCGTCCCATCCTAATCTATCCGCGTTGTATATAAGACCAAATTGTATGATAGCATAGATAACAGCTAATCCTACTATTACAGCAATTGTGTTTCTTAATACAGTTTTGTCTTTTAGCATAATATTTTATTAGTCTGCAATGGCGATTACAGAAATTTCAACATTTACGTCGCGTGGTAAACGAGCAACTTCTACACATTCGCGTGCAGGATAATTTTCATCATTAAAATAAGAAGCATAAACTTCGTTAACTGCATTGAAATCATTCAAATCCTTAACGAAAATAGTTGTTTTTACAACTTGGTCAATTGTTGTTCCGCCTGCTTCTAAAATTGCAATTACATTTTTCATCACTTGATGAACTTCATCTTGAATACCTGTTGTAACCAACTCATTTTTTTCTACATTAAAAGGAATTTGTCCTGATGTGTAAATAAATCCGTTGTATTTTACACCTTGTGAATAAGGTCCAATTGCGTGTGGTGCTTTTTCTGTATGAACGATTTGTTTTTTCATTTAATATTTTTTTAGTAATTAAGTCTTGATCTGTCGTTGTATTTTAAATCTTGTAAGATTGATGCTTTGATTCCGATAAAGAAATCATAACTTTTATATGTTCCCATTGGCGTCCAGTTGAATGATAAAGTAAAGCTTCGTAAATCTCTTTCAAAACCAAAACGCACATAAGTAATTTCACTTTTGATGAAATCGTAAGTTGCATTTGCCGAAATTGCCCAATATGGTGTTGGTGAAATTTTACCATTCATTGCAATAGAACCTGTGCTACTTCCTTTTCGTTCTGTTCCTTTGCTATAATTATAACTTAAATTAGCTGTTAAACTCCAAGGAATAGCAAATTGAGCATAATTATCGCTGTCGTAATAGAAATTTTCGTCACGAACTGTTCCTCGTTTTTTATAGTTCTTGGCATCGAAACGTTTTCCACCAAATGTACTATTGTCAAAAGTATAACCAGTTCCTAATGTCATATTCGAAATACGAAGATTTCCTAAGCCAAGTTCATCAATGTATTGAGCAACTTCATTTCCTTCAGCATTTATATAACGTTGAATTTTATATGGATTAACAGTTGATGAGAATTGTACATTAACTTTTCTATCAAACAAAGATGTCATTCCATTAATACTAATCGGAGAAAGTTTAAATTCATCCGCAGAGAAATTATAAGATGAACTCAAACGTAAATATTCAAAAATCTTTACTTTCTTGAAACCTTTTGGATCATTTGCATCTTTGATTTTCATCTCCAAGTTATTCGAAAGTCCAAAGTTTAATGAATTTGTCAAACCAGGAATTGATACACCATATAACATGTTTTGATATTGGTTGTACCAAACTTCTTCTTGATTTTGGTTTTGATAAGGTTTGTAATATCCCCAAGATTGACTTTGGAAATCTGGCGTATAACTATAACCAATAGATGGCGTAATTACGTGCTGAATTCCTAAAATCTTAGCATCTTTATTTGGATTAAGATATAATCCATAAATATTTGTTGAAACAGAAGCATTGAAATTAAATGTTCGATAAGAATTGAATCCTTTCAACGTTGTATCTTCTACTTTTCCGTTAACAGAATTGTAATTTTTAATCAAACGATTATCACCCCAAACTTCATTATAGTCAGAAGAAAGTGTTAATGGAAAATAATTAGCAAGTGTAATACCTGTTTGCAAACCAATTTTGTGATTCGCACCCATTCGCATTTGATCTTTCCACATTTTGTCTGTAAAAATATCTTTGTCGTTTGTGCTAACTTCATTTCCAGCTTGCATGCTATAGGTTAAACCAAGGTTTTCGATCAAACCTTCTTTCGGCATATTTTTCTTTGCAAAAGGGAAAATACGAGACATCGTTAAGTTGAAACGAGGAAACGCAATACTAATATCTCCTGTGTTATAGTTTTGAGAGTGCGACATACTCATTTGAGCTGTTAATGGTGCATTCTCAAAGTTTTTTGTTAAGTTGATAGAAGAGTTAACGTTGTTTGTAAAAACTTGTCCAGTATTGATGTATTGATTTCGTACAGATTCACGGTAATATTTCGAACTCGAAAAGTTAACATTAGCATTGAATAACCAATATGGATTTGCTTTTGGGTCTTGGCTATGCGACCACATTACACCAAACATATTTTGTTTAGAAAACGCATTTGTGCCTTCTGTAAGACCTTTGATACCAGTTAAGCGATTTTCTACATTGGCTGCAAGTCGTCCATTGTATTTATAACGTTTTTTATAGGTAGACTCGGCTCTAGCAGCCCAACTACCTTTTGTATAAACATCTCCCGAAAGTTTTAAATCAAAATTATCTCCAAATGGAACATAAAACCCTAAATCTTCGATAAAGAAACCAAGATTTGTACGCTCACCTGGGCGAGGCATCAAAATACCTGCGGCACGTTTTGCACCCATCGCTGGGATGTAACCAAATGGCAATGCTAAGGGCGTTGGTACGTCATAAATCCACATATTGATAGGTCCGGTAATTAATGTTTTCTTACCATTTTTATCAATCATTTTTCCTTCTTTGGCGCGAAGAAAATAATCTGGGCGAGTATCTTTTCCTTCCTTAAAATATGTATCTGTTGTAAAATCAGCACGTTTTAACAACATTACCGAATCATTGACACGCTTCGCTTTATCAGCAATGATGATTCCATCTTCTTGTGTCATGCGAATGTTATACGCAATTCCAACTTTTGTTTTGAAATTTACCTTGAAAGCATCTTGCAAAATTTCTTGTTGACCTTGTGTAAACTTTGTTTTTTCAATAATATTCCCAATAGAATCGCGTTTACCTTCGGCATATACATCACCTGTATCCCAATTTAGTTCGATATAATCTGCATCAATAGTCATATCGCCATAAACTACATGTGCCTTACGCAAAAGGTAAGTCATACGTTTTTTACGATTATGTATTTCGTCCTCGGAATTGTGTTCTACCACAAACTCTAATTTCTCTTTTACAGGGATAATAGTATCTAATTTTACTGAATCAGAAACTATCTTAGAGTGATCTTTATCGTTATTATTTTGCTTAACTTGTCCAAAAGAAACGGTGCAAACCATAACTGGACTAAAAAATAAAATCGATTTAATTGCCTTTGTAAACAAATTGAAAAACTTATTTTTTATAAATTGCGTCAAAATTAATCAAAAAAACAAACCTATAGTATGAGTTTAAAAATGATTAACATACAAAAGTATTTATTTTTTGCGATGATGATGGTATTTTCTACATTTTCATTTGCACAAAAAAAGCAAAATTTTGTAATTGTTATTGATGCTGGTCATGGTGGACATGATGCTGGAGCAAGGGGAGTCGCTGATTATGAAAAGAATATCACGTTAGATGTTTCGAAAAGATTGGCGGAATTAATTAAGAAAAATCACAAAGATGTTAAAGTTGTTTTAACACGTGACACAGATATTTTTTTAGAATTATGGGAACGTACACGAATTTCAAATGATAATCATGCGAATTTATTTGTCTCGATTCACTGTAATTCTGCTGATAACAAAAGCGCAACAGGAACAGAAACATTTGTAATGGGATTGAAAAGATCTAACGAAACAGATGAGGTTTCTAAACGTGAAAACTCGGTTGTGTTTTTAGAGAAAGATCAAGAACGTTACGAAAAATTTAATCCAAATGATCCAGAAGCGGTTATCGCTTTCGAGATTATGAATGCAGCTTACAAAGAACAATCTATTCGTTTTGCAGATTTGGTAGAAAAAGGTTTCGTGAATCGTGATTTCAGAAAAAGTAGAGGTGTTAAACAAGCAAATTTTCACGTATTGAGAGGAAATGCTTCGCCTTCAGTTTTGGTTGAGTTAGGTTTTATTTCGAATTATGATGAAGGAACTTTTTTAGCATCAGACGAAGGAAAAGATAAAACGACGACTACAATTTATGAAGCTTTTAAACAATTCAAAAAAGAATATGATCGTAGAAGCGGAGTAGAGGACGAGGACGAAAAACCTAAACCAGTTAAAAAAGTTGAAAAACCTGTAGAAGGAAAAAAATTGAAGGTAAGGGTAATGGAATCTAAAATGAAATTTTCTTCAACTTCACCTCAATTAAGAGGTTTAACAGATTTAGATGTGATTCAGGAAGGTGATAATTACGTCTATTATTACGGGGAAACAGATTTGCAATCTCGTGCAGATGATTTATTGCAAACGGTAAAACGTAAAGGATTTTCTGGTGCAAAAATTGTAGAATTTGAAACGAATAAAAAATTAGAAGGCGGTAAAAATTATCGTGTTCAGTTTATGACATCAAATAAAAAATATAAAGACAAAGACGAAAAATTTAATGGATTGACAAATGTGTTGCGAGTAAAAGAAGGTGGACTTCAGAAATATTATTATGGCTCTGATAAAACAATGGAATCTGCTCAAAAAACATTGAAACAAGTACAAGACAAAGGTTTTAGAAACGCCTTTATCGTTACATTTAATGGTGAAGAACCAATGTAAACGTAATATAAAATGTTTCTTTACAAATTAAATTTTATTTTTGCATAAAATCATAACAAGTGAAGTTATCTAAAGAATTAAAAATAGGAGTTGTTACCATCTTAACCTTAGTAGGTTTTTTCATGCTATTCAATTTCTTAAAAGGTCAAAATATTTTTTCATCAGGACGTTTGTTTACTGTAAAATACGAAAATGTAAGCGGATTAGCTCCTTCTAAACCTGTTTCTGTAAACGGTTTGAGAGTTGGTCAGGTGAAAGAAATTAAAATTATAGATACTGCAAAACCTATCTATTTTGAAGTCGTGATTTCTGTCGAAAAAGATATTCAATTTTCGAAAAAAACAATTGCAGAAATTTACGAACCAGGAATTATGTCTGGACCAGAAGTTAGACTTTTATTAGACTATGGACCAGATGTAGCAAAAGATGGTGATTATTTACAAGGTCGTATTGCAGGCGGAATGTTAGATGGTTTGACGAAACAATTAACGCCAACACAAGCAAAGTTAGATAGTGTTTTATTAAGTTTTAATCAAACATTAGGAAGTGTAAACAATGTTTTGGATCCGTCAACTCAACAAGATATTAAAGCAATGTTGAGAAACTTGAATCATACAATTGATTCGTTCGACAAAACAGCGCAATCGTTGACTGCAACATCAAATAGTGCAAATAATTTGATCAAAACAAACGAAAAGACATTGAACACAACGCTTAACAATGCAAGTGCTACAATGGCTTCTGCAAAAGCTACGGTTGACAAATTTGGAAAAACTGCGGATAAATTAAACGCGTTAGAATTAGATCAAGTGATTAAGAATTTTGAAAATGCGTCTAAAAACTTAAATACATTGTTAGAAGATATGAATAATGGAAAAGGTTCTTTAGGAAAATTAGCAAAAGATGAAACGCTTGCTAACGAACTTGAAGCAACAATCAAAAATATGAATGAATTGGTAACAGACTTAAAGAAAAACCCAAGTCGTTATGTGAACATCTCTGTTTTTGGTAAAAAGCAACCAGTTCAGCCATAAAATCAAAACTAAAATTTAAATACTCAAAACTCACAAAAAGACTAATAAAAAATGATGAAGTACATTCCAAATGTAATCTTTCTTCTAATTATGATAGGAAGTATTTGGTTCTTTGCGCAAAACGTAAAGAAACTTATACGTAACATCAAATTAGGGAAAGAAATAGATCGTTTCGATCATCCTGCGGAAAGGTGGAAAACGATGGCTCGTGTGGCTTTAGGACAAGGTAAAATGACTGTTCGTCCTCTTGCTGGTATTCTACATGTTTTTGTTTATGTAGGATTTGTTTTAATCAATATCGAAGTATTAGAAATTATCATCGATGGTGTATTCGGAACACACCGTATTCTAAGTTTCTTAGGAGGTTTCTATAACGGAATGATAGGGTTTTTCGAGATTTTAGCCTTTTTGGTGATGATTTCGTGTATCATTTTCTTCTGTAGAAGAAACTTTGTAAAAGTTGGACGTTTTTGGAAACCAGAAATGAAAGGCTGGGCAAAAGACGATGCTAATTATATCCTAATTATGGAGGTTGCATTTATGTTGGCTTTATTTACAATGAATGGTGCAGATCAAGTGTTACAAAAAATGGGTGCACCTCATTATATCGAAACAGGATCTTTTCCAATTTCTTCTTGGTTAACAGCACCAATTATTAGTCAATTCAACGACATCACATTTATTACAATTATAGAAAGAGCAGCTTGGTGGTTTCATATCATCGGAATTTTCTTTTTCTTAAATTATTTGTATTATTCAAAACATTTACACATCATTTTGGCTTTTCCAAATACATGGTTTTCTAAGTTAGAACCAAAAGGAGAATTCAATAATTTACAATCTGTAACAGATGAGGTAAAAATGATGATGGATCCAAATGCAGATCCTTACGCAGCACCTGCCGAACCACAGGGAGAGCCAGAAACATTTGGAGCAAAAGATATTTTTGATTTAAACAGAGTACAATTATTGAATGCCTACACATGTACGGAGTGTGGGCGTTGTACATCTGAATGTCCAGCAAATTTGACAGGGAAAAAATTATCTCCTCGAAAAATTATGATGGATACTCGTGATCGTTTAGAAGAAGTAAGTAAAAACATCGATGCAAACGGAAGTTTTGTGGATGATGGTAAAATGCTTGTCAACGATTACATTTCACCAGAAGAATTATGGGCATGTACATCTTGTAATGCATGTACACAGGCTTGTCCAGTAAATATCGATCCGTTATCAATTATTGTTGATTTACGTCGTTATTTGGTAATGGAACAATCTGCTGCACCAAACGAGTTGAACATGATGATGACAAATGTCGAAAACAATGGAGCTCCTTGGCAATTTAACAATGCGGATAGATTGAATTGGGCAAACGATTAAAATTGTAAAATACAATTACTCATTCTCAAAGAACTATTAATTTTTGTACATAACACACAAACACAGCACACATGGAAAATTTCTTAGAGGAAAAAATTGAAAACGGAGAAAGAGTAAGTCCTATTTTACCAGAAAATGTTAAAAATTATTTAATTGACATTGATGGAACAATTTGCGATGATATTCCAAACGAAGAACCAGAACGTATGCTAACAGCAGAATTATATCCAGATGCTTTAGAAACATTAAACAAATGGTACGACGAAGGACATATTATCACATTTTTTACATCACGTACAGAAGAACATCGTGAGTACACAGAAATTTGGTTGAAAAAACATGGTTTCAAATACCATGGACTTTTAATGGGAAAACCTCGTGGAGGAAATTATCATTGGGTTGACAACCATTTAGTAAAAGCGACACGATACAATGGTAAATTTACAGATTTGGTTGAAAAAAATGTTTCGATTCAAGTTTTTGATGATGGAAAACATTAAACCAAATCCATTCAAATAACACAAAGACTACAAAAAATATGTCAAATATTACAGTTAAAACAATGGCTCAATATATGGCCGAAGGCAAACAACCAGAAGTTTTGTTTTGGGTTGGATGTGCTGGAAGTTTTGATGATAGAGCCAAAAAAATAACACGTGCATTCGTTAAGATTTTAAATAATATTGGCGTAGAATTCGCCGTTTTAGGAACAGAAGAATCGTGTACAGGTGATCCTGCGAAACGTGCCGGAAACGAATTTGTTTTCCAAATGCAAGCCATGATGAACATCGAAGTTCTGAATGCTTACGAAGTGAAAAAAATCGTTACGACTTGTCCACATTGTTTCAATACCTTAAAAAATGAATACCCAAGTTTAGGTGGAGAGTATGAAGTTTTACATCATTCTCAATATTTACAACAGTTAATCAACGAAGGTAAATTGAAATTAGAAGGTTCTGAAACGTTCAAAGGAAGACGAATCACTTTCCACGATCCTTGTTATTTAGGTCGCGGTAACGATGTGTATGAAGCGCCTCGTGAATTAATCGAAAAATTAGATGCCGAATTAGTCGAAATGAAACGTTGCAAAACACGTGGATTATGTTGTGGTGCTGGTGGAGCGCAGATGTTCAAAGAACCAGAAAAAGGAAACAAAGACATCAATGTAGAACGTACAGAAGAGGCTTTAGAGAAAGAGCCGCACATTATCGCAACAGGTTGTCCATTTTGTAATACAATGATGACAGACGGTGTAAAACACTTCGAAAAAGAATCAACGGTTATGGTAAAAGACTTAGCTGAATTGATTATGGAAGCGAAAGATTTATAATCGAATTTATAAAAATAATATAAAAAAGCCATCTCTTTGAGATGGCTTTTTTTTTGTACAAAAATTTTAACTTTCTAACATCTAACATCTAACATCTAACATCTAACATCTAACATCTAACATCTAACATCTAACATCTAACATCTAACATCTAAAATTTCCGTATCTTTGAAACACAAATTTTAAATAAAGAGAAAATGAATTTAGCAGACGATTCAAGAATTTGGATTTTTCAAGCCAATCGTAAATTCTCAACAGAAGAAAAGCAAGCTATTACAGCTAAACTAAATACTTTTATAGCGGATTGGAATGCGCATGGCGCTGAACTTTTAGCTGATTTTGATTTACCTTACGATCAATTTATTGTAGTTGGTGTAGACGAAAATCAAGCGACAGCAAGTGGTTGTTCTATCGATAAATTAACGAAAATCGTACGTGAAATTGATGCAGATTATTCGTTTGATTTATTAAACAGAATGTTAGTTTCGTATGAAAATGAGGAGGAAGTTTTTATTGAAAAATTACCAACATTCAAACAAAAAGTAAAAGAAGGAGAAATCAAAAATGTAAAAGTTTTCAATAATGGAATTTCTTCTTTGAATGATTTTAATAAAAATTGGTTGTTACCGATTGAAGAAAGTTGGGCAAAAACATTATTAAATTAAACGTTTA
Organism: Empedobacter sp. UBA3475; assembly: GCF_002378465.1. Classification (NCBI taxonomy): domain Bacteria; kingdom Pseudomonadati; phylum Bacteroidota; class Flavobacteriia; order Flavobacteriales; family Weeksellaceae; genus Empedobacter; species Empedobacter sp. UBA3475. The sequence continues at coordinate 28,104 of NZ_DFRA01000015.1, forward strand.
GAATCCAAAAATAGTAAAGCCGAGTTTAGAAATAAGCTCGGTTTTATTTTTAATAAAATATTGTTGAAAAAACACTATTTTTACGTAATAATAAATTAAAAATACTATGAAAAACAAAGGATGTCTTATTGGTGGAGTGATTCTTTTAGTTCTTGCAGGAATCGTTTTCTGGGGAATTGGAGTTTCGAATACGATCAAAACAACAGATCAAGGTGTGCAAAAACAATGGTCGAATGTAGAAAATACATATCAAAAACGTTCAGATTTAGTTCCAAATTTAGTGAACACGGTAAAAGGTGCTGCGAATATGGAAAAAGAAACGTTAACAGCTGTAATTGATGCACGTGCAAAAGCGACTTCTAATCAAATTAAAATTGATGATCCAAGTCAATTAACAGATGCAAATATTGCGAAATTTCAACAAGCGCAAGATCAATTAGGATCTACATTAAGCCGTTTATTGGTTTCTGTTGAAAAATATCCAGATATTAAATTCAATCAAAATTTTACTTCTTTACAAGCAGAATTATCTTCTATCGAACAAGAAGTTTTATTTGAAAGAAAAAAATACAACGATGCTGCGGAGAAATTTAACAACATGATTGTAACTTTCCCAAACAGTTTAATCGCTGGTTTTACAGGTGCTACGAAAAAAGGTTATTTCAAAGCTGCTGCAGGATCTGAGAATGCTCCTAAAGTAGAATTCTAATCATTATGGGAAAAAAGAAACACAAATTTCTTTCTTCAAAAGATGAAAAAAAAATAATCGAAGCTATTCAAAAAGCAGAGAAAAATACAAGTGGGGAAATTCGAATTCATATTGAATTCGAATCTTCTCCCAATCATTTTGACAAAGCTTTAGAAGTTTTCGAGCAATTGGAAATGCATAAAACCAAAGATCGAAATGGTGTGTTGTTTCATGTTTCGCCAACCGATCATAATTTTACGATTATCGGAGATGAAGGAATTGACAATGCAACGCCAGACGACTTTTGGGACGATATAAAAGTAGATGTTGTCAAGCATTTCAAAAAAGAACATTATGTAAAAGGACTTTGCAAAGGAATTAAGAAAACCGGCAAAGCACTTAAGAAATATTTTCCTCATCAAGAGGATGATACAAACGAATTACCAGATGAAATTAGCTACAGTTAAATACTTTTTTCTAACTTTTTTTCTTTCCATTTTAACCGTTTTTGGGCAGACACCGGATGAATTGGTGAAGATGGAACATCCGCCTAAAAAGCTTGTGCAAGATTATGCACATGTTTTTGATGCAATGCAATTGGATGAATTAGAACGAAAATTAGTAGCCTATGATGATTCAACATCTACTCAAATTTTGGTATTAACAGTGAAGTCTCTAGATGGTTATCCATTAGAAATGTTTGCAAATGATATTGGTGAAAAATGGAAAGTTGGTACACAAGGAAAAGATAATGGAGTTGTAATTGTTTTAAGTGAACAAGATCGTAAGATTACGATTAGAACAGGTTATGGAGCTCAAATTTATCTACCACCAAGTGTCAACAAATCGATTATTGACAATGTTATTATTCCGTATTTCAAACAAGGTGATTATGCTGGTGGAATAAATGCTGGAGTCAATTCTATTTTTCAAGCTTTTGCAGGAAAATATAAGCAAGACAAAGCAAAATCGCAAGAACCAGAAATGGATTGGGTTGCTCTTATATTTGCAATCGGTTTTTTCATCTTTATTTTTATTATTATATCGAAAGGTAAAGGTGGTAATAATGACGGAAATGGTGGCAGACGAAGAAGTTTGTTAGATGATATTATCATCATGAATACAGGAAGTTCTGTTTTCGGTGGTGGAGGTTTTGGCTCAGGAGGAAGTTCTTGGGGTGGATCATCTGGCGGTGGCTTTGGCGGCTTCGGAGGCGGAAGCTTCGGAGGCGGAGGAGCATCTGGTAGTTGGTAGAAATACTATTTTGATTAATGAATTTTAAAATTGTCACAAATATTGAAACTGATATTTTTTATTTAATTATTAATGAATTAGTAAAAGATAAATGGAAAATTATTTGTGAATATGATGATGAAATTTTTGATAAATCAATTGATTTCGACTTTTACAAATTAGCTAAAAATGAAAAAATAATTTTGTTTGCTTGGGACAACTGGTTTGAAGGAGAGATAAAAGCTGAAATTGAAATTCTAAAAGAGTTAGCTGTTCAATATAAGTTTGATTTAAACTTTAATGAAGCAAATTTTCTTCAAGATGAATATATTACAGAAAGAATGAAAAATCTTTTAAAATTTCACGAATAAAACCAAAAATCCGAACGAAACCGTTCGGATTTTTTTATGACTGAACATTATTCGTTAAATTCGTTTTCTAAATCAGTTTATGGAACTTCTAAATCATATTTACACCAATCAACGCAGTAATACAAACGATACATCGGATGCGAGATCAGAATATCAGCGTGATTATGATCGTATTATTTTTTCGTCTGCCTTTCGTCGTTTGCAGAACAAAACGCAAGTTTTTCCTTTGCCAGGAAGTGTATTTGTCCACAATCGATTGACGCATTCGTTAGAGGTTTCGTCTGTTGGACGCTCGATGGGAAATTTGGTAGGAAAGTTTATTTCCGAAAATTATAAATTAACAAAAGAATCACAAGAATTTTATAAATATAGTATTCACGATGTTATTTCAGCGGCATGTTTGTGTCACGATATCGGAAATCCAGCTTTTGGACATTCGGGCGAAGATGCAATTGCTTCTTATTTTGATCGCCATGAAACAGATTTGAAACAATATTTTACTGAAGCCGAATGGGCTGATTTAATCAATTTTGAAGGAAACGCAAATGCAATTCGAATTTTAACACAACAACAAAACGGAAAATCGGAAGGTGGTTTACGTTTGACGTATTCAACATTGGCTGCGATTGCAAAATATCCATGTGAATCGGTTGCAAAAGATAAAAATCAATTGCATCGTAAGAAATTTGGATTTTTTCAGGCGCAAAAGGAAGCTTTCCGAACAATTGCTGAAAAAACGAATATGATTTTGGAACAAGATTCACCAATTATTTACAAGCGACATCCGTTTGTGTGGTTGGTAGAGGCGGCTGACGATATTTGTTATTCGATTATCGATGTCGAAGATTCGCAACGTTTAGGAATTATTGATCATGATAAATGCCGAAAATTATTTTTGAATTTAGTTGAATCTTTAGATCCATCTCAAATTGATAAAACAAAAAATACATTAAAATCAATTTCAGATAAAAATGATCGAATAGCGTATTTACGTGCCAAATCAATTAATTTATTGACTCAAAAATCGGTTGAAGTTTACCAAAATAATTTTGATCAAATTGTAAAAGGAGAATTTAAAACGGCGTTATTAGATGTGATTAAAAATGAAACGGAACAAGTAACGAAACGAGTTTTAGACGAAATTCAACGTTTCTCGATTGAAAATATTTATAATCATCGTTCTGTTCTCGAAATTGAAAATGCAGGTTATAATGTAATGTCAGAATTGCTTTCGCAATTTATTCCTCCAATTTTAAAAGATGAAAAAGAACGCAAAACGTTTGAGAAAAAAGCCTTGCGTTTAGTTCCTGCTCAGTTTTTATATGAGAAAGGAACAAAGTATCAAAAGGTAATGGGAATTTTGGATTATGTTTCGGGAATGACTGATAATTACGCAACAGAATTATATCGTCGTATCAAAGGAATCGAAATTGGAATGACGATTTAAGTACGAAGTTAGAAATACGAAGCTCGAATTTAGAGAAATTGTCATGCTGAACTCGTTTCAGTATCTCATCAAAAATTAGCGAATTTGTTATTCCGACGAATGGAGGAATCTATAGATTCTTCATTTCGCTGAAGCTATATTCAGAATGACAAAAAATAATGAATTCTACGTTTCGTAAACTAGATAACTAATTTCTAGTCTCGAATAACGAATAACTAAATAACATCACACAATAATGAAAAATGTAACAATACGAGAAGCAAGAAAAGAAGATTGTCCTCGAATTTTAGAGTTAATTCACGAATTAGCTTTATACGAAAAAGCACCAGACGAAGTAACGGTAACCTTAGAAGAAATGGAAGAATGCGGGTTTGGAGATAAACCAGTTTGGGGTTCTTTGGTTGCAGAAGTGGACGGAAATGTGGAAGGAATTGCGTTGCATTACGATCGTTATTCGACTTGGAAAGGACGCAGATTATATTTGGAGGATTTGATTGTAACCGAAAAAATGCGCGGTTCTGGAATTGGTAAATTATTATTGGATGAATTAATTGTTTATGGAAAAGCGAATAATTACCACGGAATGGTTTGGCAAGTTCTGGATTGGAATGAACCTGCAATTAATTTCTATAAAAAATATAACGCAGATTTTGATCCAGAATGGATTAATGTTTCGGTGAATTTTTAATAACAAAAAACTCCAACTTGATGAAAAGTTGGAGTTTATATTTTTGCTTAACGCTATTTCATAAAACTTTCATACCATTTCCATAAAATAATTCCTGTACAAACCGAAACATTAAGCGAATGTTTTGTTCCTGATTGTGGAATTTCGATACACGTATCACATTGATCAATGATTGATTGTTGCACACCATCAACCTCATTTCCCATCACAATTGCATATTTCTGAGATTGGTCAACTTCAAATTCATTTAACAAAACAGAACCTTCCGTTTGTTCAATCGTTACAATTTGATAACCATCTTCTTTTAATTTAGCAACCAATTCATTCGAATCTTTCACATATTCCCAATCAACAGAATTTTCTGCACCAATGGCCGTTTTATGAATTTCTTTATGAGGTGGAGTTGCTGTAATTCCACACAAATAAATTTTATCAATTAAAAATGCATCCGAAGTTCTAAAAACTGCACCAACATTGTGCATACTTCTCACATTATCCAACACCACAACAATCGGGTGTTTTTCAATAGCTTTATATTCTTCCGCAGAAACGCGACCTAATTCGTCTAATTTTAGTTTTCTCATCACTTCGTTTTTAACTAACTTAGCTGTTCAAAATTTATAATAATTTGACAAAAGTAGTAAAGAATAAGGAAACTCCTCTAATGAAACAATATAACACCATCAAGGCGAAATATCCTGATGCAATGTTGTTGTTCCGTGTGGGAGATTTTTACGAAACATTTGGAGAAGATGCTGTGCGAGCTTCTCGCATTTTAGATATAGTTTTAACAAAACGCGCCAATGGTTCTGATAATAGTGCTTTGGCAGGGTTTCCTCATCATAGTTTGAATACTTATTTACCGAAATTGGTGAAAGCCGGTTTACGCGTTGCAATTTGTGATCAGCTCGAAGATCCAAAGATGGTAAAAGGTATCGTAAAACGTGGTGTTACAGAATTGGTAACGCCTGGTGTTGCGTTGCAAGATGAGGTTTTATCGTCAAAATCGAATAACTTTTTGATGGCTGTTCATCAAGGTGATAAAGCTTTTGGAATTGCGTTGTTAGATGTTTCGACAGGAGAATTTTTGGTTTCGGAAGGACAAGAAGATCAAGTAGCGAAAATTATTCAATCGTTTCGACCAAGTGAAGTGATTTACCAAAAACGTGTTAAATATAATTTTTCTGATGTCAAAAGTAAATTTTTGTTGGATGATTGGGCTTTTCAATATGATTTTGCAGTTGATAAATTAACCAATCTTTTTAAAACTAAGAATCTAAAAGGTTTTGGAATTGAGGATTTAAAAGATGGAATCATTTCTGCGGGTGCAATTTTAGCTTATTTGGATGACACACATCACTTCGAAATTCAGCATCTAACATCTATTCAGCGTCTTAATCAAGATAGTTTTGTGTGGATGGATCCATTTACGATTCGCAATCTCGAATTGGTTTATTCTCCACATCCAAAAGGTGTTACGTTATTAAATGTTTTAGACGATACCAAAACTCCGATGGGAGCACGTTTGTTGAATCGTTGGATGGTAATGGTGTTGAAAGATTTGAAATCAATTCAACGTCGTCAAAATATTGTCGAATACTTCTACAAATTTGGAGATTTACGTTACGATTTGCGAGAAAAATTAGGTCAATTAACCGATTTAGAACGTTTGGCTGGAAAAGTTTCGACAGGTAAAATTACACCTCGTCAATTGCAACAATTAGCACAAAGTTTGAAAATTTCGGAAGAAATAAAAGAAGTTGCTGAACAATCGAATATCAAAGAAGTTGCAGATTTATTTTCTCGAATCGAACCAATTGATCATTTAACACAAAAGATTTTTGATACACTTTCTAACGAGCCTCCGCATCAAATTGTAAAAGGAAATGTAATTAGAGAAGGTGTTTCAGAAGAATTGGATCGATTACGAAAAATTCAGTTTTCTGGAAAAGATTATTTGGATCAAATGTGTCAACGCGAAACAGAACGAACTGGAATTTCGTCCTTGAAAATTGCATTCAATAATGTGTTTGGTTATTATATTGAAGTTCGAAATACGCACAAAGATAAAGTGCCAGAAGAATGGATTCGTAAGCAAACTTTGGTGAATGCAGAGCGTTATATTACCGAAGAATTAAAAGAGTACGAAACACAAATTCTTGGTGCAGAAGAAAAAATTCTTGCTATAGAAAATCAATTATTTATTGAATTGTTACAAGAAATTATCACTAAACTTTTACCGATTCAACAAACGGCAAAAGCAATTGCATTTTTGGATGTTTTGTCAACTTTTGCAGAAATAGCAGAGAAAAATAATTACACAAAACCTTCTCTTAATGATGGTTTTGAACTAAATATAAAAGAAGGTCGTCATGCTGTGATTGAGCAACAATTACCAATTGGTGAACAATATGTGTCGAATAATGTTGAGTTAAATTCGGATCATCAGCAAATTATTATGATTACTGGACCAAATATGTCTGGTAAATCGGCGCTTTTACGTCAAACTGCTTTGATTGTTTTGATGGCGCAAATGGGAAGTTTTGTTCCAGCTCAAGCTGCAGATTTAGGAATCATTGATAAAGTTTTTACTCGAGTTGGTGCTTCAGATAATATTTCATCAGGTGAATCGACATTTATGGTCGAAATGAATGAGACAGCAAGTATCTTAAATAACATTTCGGAACGAAGTTTGATTTTATTGGATGAAATTGGTCGAGGAACTTCGACTTACGATGGAATTTCGATTGCATGGGCAATTGCAGAATTTTTACATCAAAGTGCCTTGAAACCAAAAACATTGTTTGCAACGCATTATCATGAATTGAATGAAATGTCAAAATCGATGGAACGTATCAAAAACTTTAATGTTAGTATCAAAGAAACAAAAGATACAATATTATTTTTGAGAAAATTAGTTCCAGGAGGAAGTGAGCACAGTTTTGGTATACATGTTGCTAAAATGGCTGGGATGCCAAAACGAGTGGTGGACAGAGCAAATGATGTGTTGAAAATTTTGGAAGCAACGAAAACAGATGAAGGAATCTCGAATAAAACGGAGAAAATAACGCAAGATAATATGCAATTAAGTTTCTTTCAGTTAGATGATCCAATTTTAGATTCTATAAGAGAAGAAATTCTGAACACAGATATCAATACGTTAACACCTGTTGAAGCATTGATGAAATTGAACGAAATCAAAAAGAAACTTGGTAAATAAACTTAAAAATATGAAGAAAATAATTTTAACTGTAGCAGGAGCTTTAGTATTAGCTTCTTGTGCTACAAACCCTGTTACCGGACGTAAATCGTTGTCATTAGTTTCTAATGCAGATTTATTTCCGACAGCTTACAATCAATATTCTCAGGTTCTTAAACAAGGGAAAGTAATTACAGGTACTGCCGATGCTAAAATGGTGCAAACAGTAGGGGAACGTTTAAAATATGCCGCTGAAAAATATTATCAAGAAAAGGGAATATCTTCTCAATTACAAGGTTATCAATGGCAATTTACGTTGTTAAATGCAAACGAAGTAAATGCATGGTGTATGCCTGGAGGTAAAGTTGCGGTTTATTCAGGTATTTTACCTGTTACCAAAGATGCAACGGGATTGGCTGTTGTTTTAGGTCACGAAATTGGTCACGCTTTGGCTGGTCATAGTGCGGAGCAAGCTTCTCAGCAAATGGCCGCACAAGGTTTAGGACAAATAGTTGGTGGATCCATTGGAAATGCAGAATATGCAAAAGTTTTTGAACAATTATATCCTGTAGGTGCACAAGTTGGTTTACTAAACTATTCTCGTAAAATGGAATTAGATGCTGATGTTACAGGATTGTATTTAATGGCGATGGCGGGTTATGATCCTTCTCAAGCAATTCCTTTTTGGGAACGTATGGCGGCGAAAAGTGGAAATGCAGGAGTTTCAGAATTCTTGAGTACTCACCCTTCGGATGCGACGCGTATGGCTAAAATAAAGGAAGCCTTACCAACTGCTTTAGCATATTACAATGCAAGTCCGTATAAAGGAAAATAGAATAGTTTTTATTCATTTGTAAAATATAAGCGAGTTAATTTGATAAATTGATTCGCTTTTTTTATATTTAGTATTCAAAACCACAATTAAAATTAAAATGATTAACAATTTTAGAATCAATTCGTTTTCTGAATATAAGAAAGCGTATAAAAAAAGTGTCGAGGAGCCTGAAAAATTTTGGGATAAAATTGCTGGAAACTTCGTTTGGCAAAAGAAATGGGACAAAACACTTGAATATAATTTTGAACAAGCAGATTTTAAATGGTTTCAAGGTGGACAACTAAATATTACCGAAAATGTTTTGGATCGTCATTTGGAAAAAAATGGAAACAAAACAGCTTTAATTTGGGAACCAAATAATCCTTTAGAGGAATCTAGAATTATTACATATCGTCAATTGCATTCAAAAGTTTGCCAATTTGCGAATGTCTTAAAAAATAATGGCGTACAAAAAGGAGATCGTGTGTGTATTTATATGCCAATGATTCCAGAATTAGCCATCGCGATGTTAGCTTGTGCTCGTATTGGCGCGGTACATTCTATTGTTTTTGCAGGATTTTCTTCTGCTGCAATTGCCTCTCGTATCAACGATGCGCAATGTAAGGTTTTGGTGACAGCAAACGAAGTTTTTCGTGGAACGAAATCAATTAACTTAAAAGCAATTTGTGATGAAGCCTTAAAAGATTGTGCTTCTATTCAGTCGTGTATTGTTTATCGACGTGCTATCGAGCCTACTTCTATGGTTGGTGGACGTGATAAATTTTGGATTGATGAAATGCATAAGGTAGACGATAATTGTCCTGCGGAAATTATGGATGCCGAAGATCCTTTGTTTATTTTGTATACTTCTGGTTCTACAGGAAAACCAAAAGGAATGGTGCATACATGTGGTGGATATATGGTGGAAACGGCTTATTCGTTCGATAATATTTTTCAAATGGAGCACAACGATATTTATTGGTGTACAGCAGATATCGGTTGGATTACAGGACATAGTTACATTATTTATGGACCTTTGGCTTGTGGAGCAACTTCAGTAATGTTCGAAGGAATTCCAAGTTTTCCTGATTTTGGACGTTTTTGGGAAATTGTCGAAAAATTAAAAGTGACACATTTCTATACAGCTCCAACAGCAATTCGTTCGTTAGCTCGTGAATCCTTAGATTATGTCGAGAAATATGATTTATCAAGTCTTAAAGTTTTAGGATCAGTTGGTGAACCAATTAACGAGGAAGCTTGGCACTGGTTTAATGATTATATTGGAAAAGGAAATTGTCCAATTGTAGATACATGGTGGCAAACAGAAACGGGATCTATTTTGATTTCGCCATTAGCAGGAATTACGCCGCTTCGTCCAACGTTTGCAACATTACCGCTTCCAGGAATTCAGCCAGTTTTAATGGATGAACATGGAAAAGAAGTAGAAGCAGTAAATGAAAAAGCAGAAGGACGTTTAGCAATTAAATTTCCTTGGCCATCTATGGCTCGTACTATTTATGGTAATCATAAACGCTATGTAGAAACCTATTTTTCAACATTTCCGGGATATTATTTTACAGGAGATGGAGCGTATCGTGATGTAATGGAAAATTATCGAATTACAGGACGTGTAGATGATGTAGTGATTGTTTCTGGACACAATTTAGGAACTGCACCAATAGAAAATGCGATAAATGAACACGAAGCTGTAGCAGAAAGCGCGGTTGTTGGTTATCCTCATGATATCAAAGGAAATGCATTGTATGCTTATGTGATTTTGCAAGATGGAGTACAAGGTTCACCAGAACTTGAAGCAGAAATAAAAAATGGAGTTTCTAAATTAATTGGAGCAATTGCAAAGCCAGATAAAATACAGTTTGTTTCAGGTTTACCAAAAACGCGAAGCGGAAAAATTATGCGTCGTATTTTAAGAAAAATAGCAAGCAACGAAACTGATTTTGGCGATACATCAACATTATTAGATCCAGATGTTGTAACTGTTATTCAGAAAGGAAAAGTTTAAAGTAAGGCTGAGGTTAAGATTTAGTCTAAGCTTATCAAAATAATTTTCAAAACAAAAAGCATTACCCAAAAAGTAATGCTTTTTTGGTTTGATTATTTTGGATAAATTTTCTCTTCTAAATTTCCTTTATATAGCCGATATTCAATGCATTTTTTGTAATTTTGTTGACTTTTTAAAGGTATGATAAAAATTTCACCAGTTTTAGAATCGTATTTAGATCATCATGTGGATCAAGAACCTGAAATCTTGAGCCGTTTACGTGTTGAAACTTATCAATGTACAACGCAGCCACACATGATTTCGGGAGAATATCAAGGTCGTTTGTTAAGTATTTTGTCAAAGATTTTAGCCCCAAAAACTATTTTAGAGTTAGGAACTTTTACAGGTTACGCAACATTGTGTTTGGCAGAAGGTTTGATTGCTGATGGAAAAATCATTACGATGGATAAAAATGATGAATTGGAATATTTGTGCAGAAAATATTTTGATGAATCTGAATTTGCTTCAAAAATTGATTTTAGAATCAATGATGCACGCGAAGAATTAGAAACAATCGAGAAAAATTCTGTAGATTTAGCTTTTATTGATGCTGATAAAGAGAGTTATCCTTATTATTTTGAAAAAGTTTTAGAACTTTTACGTCCAGGAGGAACCATGTTAGTTGACAATGTTTTGTGGTACGGAAAAGTAATGATGGAAGAGGAAGATAAAAAAGATCCTTCGACAAAAATTTTGAAAGAATTTAATGAAATGGTAACGAAAGACAAACGAGTAGAGTCGATAATTTTACCAATTCGTGACGGAATTACGTTAATTCGAAAAAAATAATGAAGTACGCCATTTGTCAAGTAAGTGTTGCGCCATTGCGCTACGAAGCAAGAGATTCATCAGAAATGGTGAGTCAGGTTTTGTTTGGAGAAAAGTTGATTATTTTAGAAGAATTAGAAAAATGGACTAAAGTTCAGTTAGCTTTTGATGGTTACGAAGGTTGGCTAGATCCAAAACAAATTGTAGAAATTTCGGAAGAAGAATATAATAAAGATTCGATCGAGAAATTTGCAATTAATCCGTATAATCATGCGATGGAAAATGGCTTGCCAATGACGTTGACAATTGGAGCTGAGGTTCGTACTTTGAATGAAAGTAAAATCAAAATTGGTCCAAAATGTTTTGAATATTTTGGGGTATATACGTCTGGTAAAAAATCAAAAGATCAATTGGTAGAAATTGCAAAAGCCTATCTAAATGTACCTTATTTGTGGGGAGGAAAATCTTCGTTCGGTATTGATTGTTCTGGTTTAACGCAACAAGTGTACAAAATAGGTGGCTATAAAATTCCAAGAGATGCTTATCAACAAGCGGAAATGGGTGAAGTTTTGAGTTTTGTAGAAGAAGCAGAACCAGGTGATTTAGCTTTTTTTGATAATGCAGAAGGTCTAATTATTCATGTCGGAATTATGTGTGGCAATGGAAAAATTTTGCACGCACACGGAAAAGTTAGAATTGATCCAATCGATACAAATGGAATTTTCAATACCGATTCTCAAAAATATTCGCATAAACTGCGATGCATTCGAAAATTAATTCCTTAATAATAGAGCAAAAATCATTTCGAAAGAAATGATTTTTTTGTTTTAATTGAAATCAAATCTAAATAGGATATAATCAAGTATTAAACTATTTTTTAATTGGATTTAGCTGTAACTTTAGTAAACACTAATCGATTGAAATAATGTCTATAAAAATTCCTGAAAATTTAAAAGGGTTATCTGATTCTGAAGTCAAAAAAGCTCAACAACAATACGGAGATAATGCTATAAAGGGTGAACAGAATTCTGCTTGGTATAGTTTATTATTTGATATTCTAAAAGAACCAATGACGCTAATTTTGATTGCTGTATCAATTATTTATGTGTTGGTTGGTGATTTGGGCGAAGCTGCATTTATGTTTGTGGCTATTGTTGCTGTGACAGGAATTTCATTTTACCAAGGTTCTCGTAATCAAAAAGCTCTGCAAGAGTTAGAAAAGTTGAACGAACCTTTGAGTTCAGTTATTCGTAATGGACGATTAGTTGAGATACCAACACACGAAATTACAATTGGTGATTTGTGTATTACGGAAGAAGGAAAAATGATTAATGCGGATGGAAATATTGTTCATAGTAATGATTTTTCGGTGAATGAATCGGCTTTAACAGGCGAAAGTATGTCAGTTTTTAAAGATATAGATCATCCAGAAATTTACAGTGGAACTTTGACAGTTTCTGGTTTGGCTATTTTTGAAGTGACAGCCATTGGAGCAGAAACGAAGTTGGGAAAAATAGGAACGTCAATTTTATCTATAAAAGAAGAAAAATCGCCTTTGCAATTGCAGATAGAAAAATTTGTGAAAGGAATGGCAATCATTGGAATTATTGTTTTTGCAATGGTTTGCGGATTCAATTATTTTCAAACAAAAGACATTGTAAGTAGTTTATTAAACGGTTTGACTTTGGCAATGTCTATTTTACCCGAAGAAATACCAGTTGCATTTACTACATTTATGGCATTGGGTTCATGGAAATTATTACGCGAAGGAATTATTGTAAAAAAGAGTAGCGTTGTCGAAACTTTAGGAAGCACAACTGTTATTTGTAGTGATAAAACAGGCACAATTACCGAAAATTCGATGAAATTGAAAGCGATTTATGATGCAAAAATGTCTACGGTTTTTGATGAAATTCAATTCAATGATGTCGAAATTTCTAAGATTATACAATATGCGATGTGGAGTAGTGAACCTGTTCCATTCGATCCAATGGAAAAAACGTTGCACCGAGTTTACGAACAAACACAGGTTGATGAGCGCAATCAATATCAAATGTTTTTCGAATATCCTTTATCTGGAAAACCTCCGATGATGACGCATTGTTTTAAAAATAAAGATAATCAACGAATAATTGCGGCAAAAGGTGCTCCAGAAGCTATTTTACAAGTTTCGAATCTTTCTGATCAACAAAAAGATCATTTACGAAACGTTATTCGCGATTTTGGAACAAAAGGTTTCCGACTTTTGGGTGTTGCAAAATCTACTTTTAATTCAAACGATTTTCCAAAACAACAACAAGATTTACCTTTTGAATTGTTAGGTTTTGTTGTCTTTTATGATCCGCCTAAAAAGGGAATAAATGAGGTTTTCGAGAAAATATATAATGCCGGAATAAAAGTAAAAGTAATTACAGGCGATAATGCCGAAACTACGATGAGTATTGCGAATCAGGCAGGAATTATTCATGCTGAAGATAGTATTACAGGAAGTGAAATTACACAACTTTCTGAAAAAGAATTATTAAAAGCAGCCGACGAAAAAGTCTTATTTGCACGAATGTTTCCCGAAGCAAAATTAGCCGTCGTGAAAGCTTTGAAAGAGGATGGAGAAGTAGTTGCAATGTTGGGCGACGGAGTAAACGATGGACCAGCATTGAAAGCCGCACACATTGGTGTTGCAATGGGCGAAAAAGGAACTGAAATAGCCAAACAAGCTGCGCAATTAATTTTAACAAATGATGATTTAGGAAAATTAGTTATCGGAATAGCTGCTGGAAGACGCATTTATACGAATCTTAAAAAAGCTGTTCAATACATTATCTCGATTCATATTCCAATTATATTAATTGTTTCATTGCCGTTGTTTTTAGGTTGGGCTTTTCCGCAAATTTTCACACCGGTTCATGTTATTTTCTTAGAATTGGTAATGGGACCAACCTGTTCTATTGTGTATGAAAACGAGCCTTTAGAGAAAAATTCTATGAACGAAAAACCTCGTCCTATGACGGAAACTTTTCTGAATTGGAAAGAACTTTCAACAAGTATTATTCAAGGAATTATCATCACATTAGGATTGCTTTTTGTTTATCAATACACTTATCAGTTAGGCGGAAATGAAGAGAAAACCCGAGCAATGGTTTTTACAACGTTGATTTTCTCAAATGTTTGGTTAAGTTTAACGAATAGATCGTTTTATTATAGCTTGTGGTCAAGTTTTAAAAATAAAAATAATTTAATGGTTGGCGTTACAATTCTTACATTGCTTATACTTTTTGCAATACTGTATATAAAGCCAATTTCTTTATTTTTTAAAGTTTCTTCGTTGAATCTAAAAGAATTAGGAATGGCGATGCTTGTAGCAATGTTATCTGTATTGTGGTTTGAAGTTTATAAATGGATTAAACGTAGGAGAAAAAATTGAGTAAAATGGTAATATTTAGGTTTATTGATTCGTTATAACGAATCAATAAACTCAACTGTTTTTGCCAAAGTCGGCGTCCTATTCTCTTTGTAAGGTGTATGTTTTGCATCAGGAACAAGATAACTTTCTTTTCTTCCTTTTACATTGTTGATAATTCCATTTACTTGCTCAATCGAACCATATTCATCATCAATTCCTTGAATAACCAAAGTTGGACATTCGATGTTTTGCAATTCTTTTCGAATATCAAAATCAATAAAATCTGGGCGTAACCAAGTTTCTGTCCACATCTCAAAAACTTTCTGCGTTTTATCGCCATGATATTTTGTCAAACGTTCTTTCAAATTAGTTTCTGCATATGCAATTTTTGCATCTCTGATTCCTTGTAAAGAAATTTCTTCTACAATAATGTGCGAACCAACTACAACAATTCCTTTTAAATTTTGATGATATTTCGAAGCATAAAGTAACGCAATCGATCCGCCATCGCTATGTCCAAATAAAATAATGTCTTTGAAGTTGAAATATTGAACCAAATCATTTAGAAAATCTGCTTCATCATGCATGTAAGTCAATTCGCGACGATCAATGGTAAAAGGCGACGATTTTCCATAACCTTTTCTATCGTAGATGAATAAATTACAATTTGTTTTTTCGGCAACTTCTTTTGGGAAATCTCTCCAAAGTTGGGTGCAACCTAAGGAATCGTGTAAAAAAATAAGTGTTGGATTTTCTGGATTTATTTCGTGGTGAACATAATGAATATTGGCGTTGTTGATTTCTAAACTATTTTCTATTTCCATTTTATGTAGTGATTTTTTCGAAAGCTAAAGATAACAAAAATGCCTCGATTTTATTTATTCGAGGCATTTATATCATGATGATTAAAAATTATTATTTAATAAAATCTGTAATAATTTCTAAGGTTTTTGCTTTTGCAGTTTCTAAATCGTCGTTCAATAAAATGATATCAAACTCTTTAGCTTTTTCCATTTCAATTCCTGCTTTATCAATACGTTGTTTCAATTTATCTTCGCTTTCTGTGTTGCGAGAAATTAAACGTTCTTTCAATATTTCCAAAGATGGAGGATTTACAAATACTGTTAAACATTGATCTCCGTACAATTTTTTGATATTCAATGCACCAATAACATCAATATCAAAAATTACAGAATTTCCTTCAGATGTAATGCGATCAACTTCCGATTTTAAAGTTCCGTAAAAATTATCGCGGTAAACTTCTTCGTGCTCTACGAATTCGTCGTTTGCAATTTTTGCCTTAAATTCTTCTGGTGTTAAGAAATAATAGTCTTCTCCGTGAGTTTCACCTTCGCGTTTATCTCTAGTTGTACAAGAAATAGAAAATTTGATATTCTCCAATTGTTCTAAAGCGTAACGAACCAAAGTTGTTTTTCCTGCGCCTGATGGAGCCGAAAAGACGATTAATTTTCCTTTTTTCATTATAAAATGTTTAACGATTGTTCTTTAATTTTTTCTAATTCATCTTTCATCTGAACAACAATTTTTTGCATTTCAGAATGATTTGATTTAGAACCTAATGTATTGATTTCACGACCAATTTCTTGCGAAATAAATCCTAGTTTTTTTCCATTTGATTCAGTTCCAGCTAATTCTTTTAAGAAATATTCGCAATGGTTTTTTAGACGAACTTTTTCTTCTGTGATATCAAATTTCTCCAAATAGAAAATTAATTCTTGTTCGAAACGATTTTGATCAACATCAACTTTTAATTCTTCTAAACGTTTATTGAAACGTTCTTTTATAGTTTCAATTCGTTCTTTTTCAAAAGGGACAACTTGTGTTAAAAGCTCAAGAATGTTATTCAAGTTTAAAGTCAAATATTTCTCTAAAACTTTTCCTTCATCTAATCTAAATTGATTTAATGCGTCGATCGCATCAATAATTGTTGCGCGAATTTGATTCCATTCGTCTTCACTCAAATCGTCTTGCGTGTACGAAATAACGTCTGGAAGGCGCATTACTACAGGCAATAATTCACCATCAGTCACATTTGGTGTGATTGATTTAAATTCTGCCATATAACTTTTGATTAATTCAGCATTTATATTTTGATTTCTTGCAGCAGGATTTAACTCTACTAACATCGAAAAATCAACTTTTCCACGTTGAACTTTTTCTGAAATAAGGTTTCTGATTTCTAATTCTTTTTCACGATAAAAAGAAGGAATTCTCGTGTTTAAATCTAGTGTTTTACTGTTTAAAGAACGGATTTCTATCGTTACTTTTTTCTCAGGTAATTCCAATACGGATTTACCGTAACCTGTCATAGATGCTATCATAATTGTAAAATTATGCGAACAAAATTACAATAAATTAACGTAATGCGAACTGAATTATCATCTTTAATCATTTTAAAGTTTAACATTTTGCTAAAATTTTGATGAACTTAAAACATTTATCTTTAACAAAAAACAAACTAAAAATAACTATGACAAATCAAGAATTGTACAAAGGAATTGCAGAGGATGGATTGAGTTTACCTTCTACAATGGGAATTTTTCCTTCGTCGAAAGATTTTGTATTTTCAAGAGAATCAATTGAAAAAAGTCTAAAATCAACCGATTATTTTCAATTAATCAATTTTGATCTTATCGAGATTGATAAAGACGAAAATGGAGCTGTAAAGCAAGAATATCAACTTGTAGTGTCTTATTTGGAGGAAGAATTTGATGTGAATTTGTATGTTGTGGATGCGAGAAGTAACGATTATTCTGAATTTGGTTTTGGAAATATGATTTCGGACGAAGAAATGGAAATTGCAACGCAACAAGATTTTTATTTGGAATCTGTGATGTATTTTGGAAATGATGCATTGGATAGTTTTCATTTGCAATTAAAAATTATGCAAGCAATTGTTGAAAACCCGTCTATTGTTGTCGATTTTATGCCTTATCGTTTGCTTTCTGGTAAATGGGCTAAAGTGACAGCAGAGTCAGAAATTCCGCCTGCGCCTTCGTATTTATATGTGATTCATGGCGTTTATGATGAGGATGAAAATGGCGATCGCGTGTATTGGATGCATACGCATGGTTTGCATCGTTGCGGTTCTGTGGAGTTGGAGATGTTGAACATCAAAGATGGAGTAGAGCAGATGAATTCGGCTTTGGATATGATTGTAAATGCGTTTATCAAACCAGATTTTCGTTCGCCAGAAAATGAAGAATTTAATATTGGTTATGATGGTTTGGATATTACATTTTGTTGGAAACGTTGGGAAGATGTGGTGAAAGATTATCCTGCTAAAATTCCTGGAGGTTACAATGAACGTCAGCCAGAAAACGAAAATTATGAACCTTGTGGCGTTTTGTTAGCGGTGCAAGAAGGACATACATTGACACCAGAAGTTTATGCGGCGACAATTGCAGATAATCCGATTTTCTTTATCAGCGATCAGGAAACGGAACGAATGTCAGCCTTGGCTTATCAACGTTTTGAATTGTATAAAAAAGCATTTAACACATATTTTAATCCAGAAGCAGATGAAGAAAATTATTATCGATTTTTAATTAAATTAGGATTTGATGTCGATCATGAAATGAATAAGGAACACATTTGGTTTGATGTGTACGGAATCAATGAGAACAACGAAATTTTTGGCGTTTGTTTGAATCGTCCTTATGCTGTAGAAGGTTTGAATGAAGGAGATGAAGGTCTTTATCCGCAAGAAATGATTACCGATTGGTTAATTTACACGCCGACAAACACCATCACTCCTGATAATATTTACACTATTGATTAATCAAAGCACCATTTTTCCATACATTTGTTGGTTGTAATTGTCCTTGATAATAGATAATATTACGATAATCGAAGGTAGAGAAGCTGATAAAATCGGCTTTTTTACCTTTTTCTATTGTTCCACGATCAGCTAAATTTAAAGCCTTTGCAGCACGAAAAGTAATTGCAGCTAAAACTTCTGCCATTGATAATTTCTCAAAAGTAGCCAAAACAGAAGCTTGTGTAAGAAGATTTCCCATTGGAGCTGAGCCAGGATTCCAATCCGAAGCAATCGAAACGCAACAACCAGCATCTAACAATTTTCGAGCAGGTGCATATTGCATTCCCAAACCGATAGAAGCGCCAGGTAAAACAGTTGCAACAACATCAGAATTGGCAAGTTTTTTCACTTCTTCTTCTCCTGAAAATTCTAAATGATCTGCACTCAAAGCATCGAATTTTGTAGCTAAATAACTTCCTCCAGCTGTAAATTGATCAGCGTGAATCGTAATATCAAAACCTTGATTTTTTGCTTCGTTTAAGAAATAATCGCCTTCCTCAACAGAGAAAGCAGATTGTTCCACAAAAATATCGATACGATTTGCTAAATCATCAGATTTTAATTTAGGAAAAACTTCTTTCACCAAAAGTTCTAAATATTCTTTGTTCGAACCTTCAAAATCTTTTGGTTTCATATGCGCACCTAAAAAAGTAGGAATCAAATCAATCTCACTTTCTTGATTCGCCATATTTATCGCTTCTAACATTTTAATTTCACCCTCAACAGAGAGAGCATAACCAGATTTTACTTCAGCAGTTGTGATTCCTTGTTTAGCTAATTGGGCAATATGTTTTAGCGTAATATCTTTCAGTTCGTCAACTGTTTTCTTACGTGTTTCTGTCACAGTAGACCAAATTCCACCACCACTTTGGGCAATTTCTAAATATGTTTTTCCGTCCAAACGCATTGCAAAATCTTTGGCGCGATTTCCTCCAAAACAAACGTGTGTATGCGAATCTACAAATCCAGGAAGAAGAATTTGTTCTGTTTCTATTCGGTCAATTTCGATGGTTGGATGTTGTTGAGAAAGCGTTTCGAAATTTCCAATTTCTACAATTGTTTCATCATCAATAATAATTCCCCCATCTTCGAGAATTTCGACTTGGTTTTCGTGAATTACTCCTTTTAAAGGTAAATTGGCAAGTGTTATAATTTGTCTGAAAGGACCGATTAATTTCATTTTTGTTGTTTTATAACACAAGTTTACGAAATTTAAGGGAGAATTTGTAGATAAGCTGAACTTGTTATCAAATAAGATATGATTCTAAAATGAGTTTGCAATGACTTAATTTTTATCGTAAGTCAGTCGATAAAATAGCGTAGACATAATTATCTGCCCAACCAGATTTTAGAGGAAGAAGCTTTCTGGTATGTGCTTCTCGAATCATTCCAACTTTTTCAAGAACTTTGTAAGAACCAATATTTTCAATTGCGCATCCAGCTTCGATTCTATGAAGATTTAACGTATTGAATCCAAAAGAAATAATTTCTCTTAAAGCTTCCGTTGCAATTCCTTTGTTCCAAAAATCTGGATGAAGTTTAAACCAAACTTCTGCATTCTTGTATTTAGCCCTACCTAAATTTAAAGAAATTAATCCATCAAATTGATTGTCATTTTCGATAACAAAAGTATAAGCTTGTGGTTGTTCTCCTTGATTAGATTTTACTAAATCTTTTACATGAAGAATTGTAACCTCTATATTTTCTGGAATTCCTACGTGTTGTATTAATCAACTTCTTCGATAGAATATAATTGATGAATTGTTTCAGTATCATCAAGTGTGACTGGTCTCAAAGTTAAACGTTCAGTTTTAAGAATTACATTTATATAAATTACTTTTTCTTCAAATAAGTTGGGTCGTTGGGATATTTAATTACCTTGAGTAATGTAATAATTGTAAAAATAACGAAGATTAATATCACGATTGCGCTAAGAATGATGCGGTTATTTTGTTCGTTGTTGAACCCAAGGTAAAGCTCGAAAGCTGCCCAAACAATTATTAAAATTTGTGGTAAAAGTGCGCCGAAAATATTTTTTGTCATTTTATTCTTCTATTGAGTTATAAAAATAAGAAAAATAAAAAACCTGCTTATTAAAAGCAGGTTAAAAATATTATTGAGTGACTAATTTTGTTTCATTAAGAATTGGTTCTCTTTTTAGAATATTTGTTGCTACTTCTACAGTTTCTTCTTTTTCTTCGAAAATTGGTGCTTCTTGCATAAATGCAATTGCTGGAGCTTCTTCTATTTTTGGTGGCGTGTTATCAAATTTGTAATTAAATCCAATTCCAAGTGTTTGTTTAATCTGTGTTTTTTTGATTTGATCTTCATCATACAATAGGTTGACACTTACTTGTGCCGAAACAAACTTGTTCACTTTCATATCCAAAATTCCTTGATAAGCAACGTCCATATTTCCGAAATTTTTCAGGTAATCTGCATAGATTCCGACACGGTTATCATAAGAAATTCCTTCCATAATTTGTAGTTTATATCGCGCACCTAAATATGCACCGAATTCAAATAAAGTATTGTCTCCATCATTTTTAAGTCCAAAATTTCCTTTTTTCTGTAAATCTTTGTCTAAGACAAAGGTCATTCTTGGTGTAAATGGGTGAATATTAATTTGAAAATTTTCGCTTGGTTTGTAATCAATACCCAATCCTAAACTTAAATAACCTGGAGCCATCAAGGCTGAAATCTTCGTTTTTGGATCTCTTGAATAATCAAAACCATCTGTAAATTGTGTGCGAAAATTCATAGAGGAAGCTAAATACCAATGATTTCCGATGCTGTAACCATAAGAAGAAGTTAAGTCGATAACATCATTTGTTTTGCGAGAACTTTCGCCTTTGTTAGTCTGGATTCCGTATCCTAAAACAACACGATTATCCCAAATATGTTTCTCTTTTGTCAAGTTAAATTCGTAATCTAAACTTCCGTTCAGCGCAAACGAATTTACACCTCCCGCAACCCAATTACTGAATGCACTTTGAGAAAATAAAAGTGAATTATTTCCCGAAACGAACCATCCTGGTTGACGGCCATCAAATTTTTGATCTTTTAAATAACGCTTGCTATCAGTAGCTACTTTACCATCTTTTACTGTTTGCGCAAAAGTTGTAGCACTTCCTAAAATTGCTAATACAAATAAAAATTTTTTCATGTAGATTTGATTGATTTATATTAACTTACTCCAAAAATATGGATTCTGATTTAATATATGTTGATTTTTCGTCAATTGTATTTTTATCAAAAACTTGATCATAGTTTTGTTTATCCAGTTTTATTCTAGGTAATTTGACTGGGGAAATGCCAGATGTATCGAAATATGGGAGAATTTCCTTCTTTCTACGTTTCTTCTTATCTTTTTTCTTAGTACTGTCTATTTTATATGTTAAGCCAATTCCGAGGGCTTGTTTAAATTGTGTTTGAGTAACTTGATCTTCATCATAAATCAAATTGATGGTTAATTGTGTGGACATAAAATTATTAATTTTCATGTCTAATAATCCAGCATATACAATATCGAGGTTATAAAATTTGTTCGAATAATTAGAGAAAATTCCAATATTATTATCGTAAGTTACGTTATCAAAAAGTTTCATTTTGTATCGACCACCTAAATATGCTCCAACTTCAAAAAGAAACGTATCTCCATCGTTTCGTAAACCATAAGTTCCTTTCTTTTGCAAATCTTTGTCTGCTACAATTGTTGTTCTTGATGTTAAAGGTTGAAAACTGACAGAAAAATTAGAATTTGGCGTATAATTCGCACCGACCCCAATTGTTACATATGCAGGCGCAAATAAGTTTGATAGTTTTGTTTTTGGAGTTGTTCCGTAATTGTAACCTGTAGAAAACTGTGAACGAATATTAAGTGATGAGGTTAGGTACCACTTTTCTTTTATCAAATATCCATAAGAAGTTGTGATATTTAGATTGTCAGCAGTTTTACGCGTTCCATTGGTTTTATTGTCTAAAAAACCATATTCAAAAATAAAACGATTGTCCCAAAAGTGTTTCTTTTTTCGGAAATTAAATTCGTAATCAGCTTTAGCATTTAGTGAAACCGAATTTTCACCACCTGCCATCCAATTGGAAAAGGTATTTTGATTAACGGTTAAAGTATTTGCACCATAAATTTCCCAACCCGATTTTCGTCCTGTAGTATCCACTTTGGATTTCAGATATTTTCGACCATCAATAATTAGATTTCCACTAGTATCTAAAAATTGAGCCGAACTAAAAAGTGATAGGACTAAAAATATAATTGAGAAAATTAGTCTCATTTTAAAAAAAATATCTTTGTTTAAAATTGAAAAATTCCAAACAAAGATATCTAATTTATTTTGTAAGGCTAAAAACCTTTCTTAATTATTTTGCCAACCTTTCAACCATTTCACTAATGTATCCACCCAATCTTGACGATCATTCAAACAAGGGATGTATGTAAATTGCTTACCACCAGCTTTTAAGAATTCTTCTTGTCCTTCCATCGAAATTTCTTCCAAAGTCTCCAAACAATCCGAAACAAAGGCAGGGGTGCAAACCGCTAAATTCTTAACGCCTTGTGCAGGAAATTCTTCTAACATGTGGTCTGTATAAGGTTTAATCCAAGGGTCACGACCTAAACGAGACTGAAAAGAAGTGGTATATTTATCTTCTGGTAATTGCAAGTATTCGGTTACCAAACGTGTTGTTTCAAAACATTGATTACGATAAGTTTCAATAGGTAATTTGCTCGCTTTTGCAGCACGAAGTGCTTTATTATCGTGACGTTCGGGAATTCCGTGATAAGAAAACAATAATTTATCAAAATTCTCAGGTAATTTTTCTTTGATAGAATCTCCTAAAACCTTGATATAATCTGGATGATTGTAAAAAGCTTTCAAGAAATTAATCTTAGTGTCTTTGTAACTTTTTTTCTGAATTTCAAGCACTTTATCCGCAACAGTTTCTGTAGAAGACATTGTGTATTGAGGGTATAAAGGAACAACCAAAATGTCGCGAACACCTTTGTCATAAAGCTCTTGTAAACCAGCTTCTATCGAAGGGTTTTTGTAACGCATTGCCAAAACAACTGGAATATCCATTTGTTTTTGTATCATATCTCTCAAAATTTTAGAGTAAACAATTAAAGGAGAACCTTCTTTTGTCCAAATTTTTCGGTAAGCTTCAGCAGATTTTTCGGGTCTTTTTGGTAAAATAAATAATTCAACAATAGTTTTACGAATAATCCAAGGAGAATCCAAAACTTTCTTATCCATTAAAAATTCGCGTAAATAAGTTCTTACGTCTTCAACATTGGTAGAATCGGGCGAACCTAAATTCACTAATAATATTCCTTTGCTCATAATTCTTTTTATCTAAAAAAATATTGCGTTCTTTGTAGTTGTAAAAGTACGGAGGATAATTTAATTTGTCCTTCGTAATATCATCATTATAATTTATATCATCATTTTATGTCAGATTTATTAAATCCTGATAAAGAATTTTATCCAGATGACGATCTAAATCACGAAAATACTGTTCGTCCGCAAAGTTTTGATGATTTTGCTGGACAAGCGCATATTCTAGAGAATTTAGAAGTTTTCGTAAAAGCGTCTAAACTTCGTGGCGAAGCATTAGATCACGTTTTGTTGCACGGACCTCCAGGTTTGGGAAAAACGACATTAGCAAATATTATTGCGAATGAATTAGGTGTAGGAATCAAAATTACATCTGGACCAGTTCTCGATAAACCGAGTGATTTAGCTGGTTTATTGACGAATTTGGAAGAAAATGATGTGCTTTTTATTGATGAAATCCATCGTATGTCTCCCGTTATCGAAGAATATTTGTATTCGGCAATGGAAGATTTTAAGATTGATATTATGATCGAATCTGGACCAAATGCACGTTCGGTTCAAATTGGTTTGAATCCTTTTACATTAATTGGTGCAACAACGCGTTCTGGTTTATTAACTGCGCCGCTTCGTGCTCGTTTTGGAATTAATTTCCGTTTCGAATATTATAATGTTGAATTATTAAGTACGATTGTTGAGCGATCTTCTCGTATTTTAGACACACCAATTGACGAAAGAGCGGCGATAGAAATTGCAGGTCGTAGTCGTGGAACTCCTCGTATAGCAAATGCTTTATTGAGAAGGACTCGAGATTTTGCACAAATTAAAGGAAATGGAAAAATTGATTTATCAATTGCTGAATTTTCTTTAAAAGCTCTAAAAGTTGATGATAATGGTTTAGATGAAATGGATAACAGAATTTTATCAACAATTATTGAAAAATTTAAAGGTGGACCAGTCGGAATTACAACTTTAGCAACAGCAGTTGGAGAAAATGGTGGAACATTAGAAGAAGTTTATGAACCGTATCTCATTCAAGAAGGTTATTTGATGCGTACTGCTCGTGGACGTGTGGCAACAGAAAAAGCTTTCAAACATATTGGTGTAAAATATCGTGGAGAAAATTCACCTCAAACCGATTTGTTTGATTTGTAATTTTGTTCTAAGTCATTCTGAGCTTGTCGAAGAATCTTAACGATTTTCTTACTCTAATAAATCGAAAATGGCTCACACGACATATTATTCTTGCGTTAGGAGGAATCTAAGATTCTTCATTTCACTCACGTTTCATTCAGAATGATAAAATTTAATCTCGTCGATATAATAATTATAAATTCATAATTACGAATTAACTAATGCTCCTTCAAACAGAAGAACATATCAAAATAAAATGGTCCCATCGAATCAAAGAAAAAGCTGAAGCATTGGGATTTATTTCGTGTGGTATTGCCAAAGCAGATTTTTTGGAAGAGGAAGCTCCACGTTTAGAGTCTTGGTTAAAGAATAATTATCATGGAGAAATGCAGTATATGGAAAATCATTTCGATATGCGACTGGATCCTCGAATTTTGGTCGAAGGAGCAAAATCTGTGATTTCGTTGGCGTATAATTATTACCAAGATTTAGATCGAAATCCTAATTCTTACAAAGTTGCGATGTATGCGCAAGGCGAAGATTATCATTTTGTCGTGAAGGAAAAAGTGCGCGAGTTGTTAGATTTTATTCAAGAAGAAATAGGGGAGGTGAGCGGAAGAGCTTTTACCGATTCAGCACCAATTCTGGAACATGCATGGGCGAAAAAAGCTGGAATTGGTTGGGTTGGAAAAAATTCGTTGACGTTATCTAAACAAAAAGGTTCGTTTTTCTTTTTATCCGAATTAATTATTGATTTGGATCTAGCTTATGATTCTCCAATTGAAACTGATCATTGTGGAAAGTGTACGCGTTGCATTGATGCTTGCCCAACTGAGGCGATTTTACCCAATAAAACAGTGAATGGAAGTCAATGTATTTCGTATTTTACAATTGAATTGAAAGATCAAATTCCGACCGAAATGAAAGGGAAATTTGACGATTGGATTTTTGGTTGTGATGTTTGCCAAGAAGTTTGTCCGTGGAATCGTTTTTCGTTGCCCATGAAAGAAACTCGTTTTGTTGGTCATGACAAAATTAATCAATTCTCGAAGAAAGATTGGGAAGAAATAACGGAAGTTGTTTTTCGAGAAATTTTTAAGAAATCGCCCGTAAAACGTACAAAATTTGATGGTTTAAAAAGAAATATCGATTTTGTAAAATCACTATAATTCGTGAAAATTTTTGGTTTAGATTTTGTTAGCTTTACTTCAAGAAAATCGAATCATAAAAATGAAAAAAAGTTTATTCATTCTTACTACTTTTTTAAGCTATTTTGCGCAAGCTCAATTTGGGATTGTCCAAGATAAAGATGGTTTTGCAAATGTGAGAGATGAAAAAAGTACTTCGTCTAAAATAGTTGCTAAAGTCAATTCAAATTCTATCTATCCAATTGATTCTGATGAAGAAAATTCGAAATGGTATTTGGTCGAATATCAACTTGAAAAAGCTGGTTATGTTTACCATGATCGAATCAAAAAATTAGAAGATTTTGAAATGATTTCTCCAACTTCGGCAAATGATTCTAAAATAGAATTTTCAGTTGCTGATTATATTATTCAGCTCGAAACGCAAGCATTTAATTCAAAAAAGCATAAAATTTTCAAGGAAGGTGATTTTGTTTATGCGATTGATGAAAAAGATTTTCTTGGTTCGGACGGAATGATTCCTCAAACAGAATTCAAATCGTTTAAAATATCATTCAAAGGAAAAGATATTATCATTCCAAAAGAATATTTTACCAATTTGTATAACGCGAATTTATCCGCTACAAAACTTACTTACAATAAAGAGTTAAATCAATATTATTTGTTTGGGACATATAGCGATGGAGCTGGAGTTTATGATGCGCTTTGGGTGTTGGATAATGGGAAAATTGTAAAACATATTGCTCAAATTAATGCTTATGCTTAGTCGTTTTTTTTCAATTTTAGGATGCTTTTTGCTATTTACTTCGATAATGTTTGCTCAAAAAGTAACGACTTCCAAATTTGGAGATATTTCGTACGAAATGACACAAAAACAAGTTGCAGCTTTAACGCCAAATAAATTAGCTCTTTATGATGTAAATAATCCTGAAATGCCTGAACAGGACATTGAGTTGAATGGAATTAAATATCATATTTCGTATTATAGAAATTTGAAAACGAAACAATTCGAAGTCTATATGGTTTCGTCTGTTAGCGCTCAACTTTCGACTTTATCAGGAATAAAAATTGGAAGTTCGTTGGATGATTTATGGAAAGCGTACAAAAAATATGATATTTCGGTGCAAGATATTTTTGAAGATGACGAAACAAAATCGGTCAGAGCTTTTGCAATAAATGATCTTGATAATGGATGTACATTAGATTTTTATTTAAAAAATAATAAAGTCGTAAAAATGGTTTTGTCAAATGAATCGGGTTTTTTAAATAACAATATTTATGAAAACTAAAATAGCTTTAGTAGGATTTTTCTTACTTTCAATAGTTGGATTTGGTCAGATTTCTACAACACGAATGAATGAGTTGAAAATTGGAATGCGTCCGTCCGAAGTATTAAAATTGTTAGGTAAAAAACCTGCTGCAATTGTTGATGAAGGAGAAACGAAAATAACTTTAAAAGGAATTGATTACACAATCGAAATAAGAAGTGGTTATTTGAGCAAAACAGAAAATGACACCTATTTAAGTTCTATTTCGACAACAAGTAAAAACATTAAAACCTTATCTGGAATTGGTATTGGCAGTACGTTGGAGGATTTATGGAAAGCTTATTCGTCGAAATACAATGTGTTGTTGGATAAATCGAATAATAATTACAGAGAATTTAGAATTGACGATAGAGAAAATGGTGTAATATTGACTTTTTCTTTGAAAAATGAAATTGTAACAACAATAGGATTGAGTTCTTATAATCCAGAAGAATGTACACTTTAAAATAATGAATAAAACCTAAATACATAAAAATGAAAAAAATGTTTTTTATAGCTGCATTTATAGCTGGAATAGCTTTGCAAGCGCAAGTTTCTACAACTCGTATTAATGACGTAAAACTTGGAATGAAATTGTCTGAATTAGAAAAATTAACTGGACAAAAATTCAAAATAAAATTGAATGAATATGGTTATCCTGATGGTGATGTAACAATTGTCTCTAAAGGAGTAACATATAAAGTTGGATTGACAACAAATGGTGAGGAGACAGCAGGTTCTTCTACTTTAACTGTATATAGTGTAAAGTCTTCGGATTCTAGTCTTAAAACATTATCTGGAATTAAAATTGGCTCATCTTTGGATGAGTTAATTAATAAATATAAAAATCTGAATATTTCTATTTTCGATGGTTATGATGATAAAACGGATAAAAGAACAAAAGCTTTTCGTTATTTTAATGTTGAAGATTATGATAATGGATCGATTCTACAATTTTATTTAGTGAATGATAAAGTAGTTTCTTTCGATGTAATGTATAATGAAGGTTGTTAAAATGAATAAACAAAAAATTCCAACTCTTAGAGTTGGAATTTTTTGTTTAAAATTATTTCTTAATCACTTTTTTCGTGATGATGTTTCCATCTTTTAGGTGAATAGATAAAATATACATTCCAGCTGGATAATTTTTCAAATTAACTTCCGAACCTAATTCAATTCCAAGTAAACGACCGTTAAAATCATATAAATTCACATAATCAAAATTCTTAGCATTAATCTTTACTTTGTCTGTTGTTGGATTAGGAAAAACTTCTACAAGCGTTTGTTGATAATTGTAATCGTTCGCAGATAATTCAGTCCAAGTATTTTCGGCTTTATCTCCTCCCCAAATCAACGTTGCTAAATACGGATTATCAATAAATGGATTTCGACTTCCTTGCGTTTCGGCAATAATTTCGTTTCGGACTTTCTCAAATTCAGATACTTTATCCTCCACATTCCATTTCAAAAACATATCAGGCATTCTATCTTCTTTGTTTGTCGTGGTATTGTTGTACGCAACCAATTGTGGATCGGTTTCCATACCATAATGTACATACATATACATAATAATTCGTGCTACATCTCCCGTCCATTCATCACCAGGATAAAAACCTCCATTGATTAATTTGGCTTGTCCTGTCACATCTTGTGCCCATTTTTCACGATAAGCATTGTTACTTCTAGTCGAATTAATTTGTCTGTCAACTGCGCGTAAATTATGCGCATCTGTTCCAGTTCCAGGACGATCAGTATCAAGTTTAGGAACTGCTAAAGATTTTGGGAAAACATGTTCGCGTTCCCATTTTCCGATTGTAGTTCCACTTGAAGAGTTGTTTTTGTTGTTTATATCACGCGTGCGCTGTTCTGCATAAACAGTAGAATTATCTGTGAAACCATAAATCAATAAAACGCGATCTTTTGAATCTAAATCCAAGTCAGATTTATCTAAAATATTCCAAACTCCAGGCGTATAGCTAACTGCATGATGCGTAGCATTGATTAAATCGTGTAATTCTTCCTTTATCGTTTTTCCATTTTGTTTAAAATCAATCCCTTCATAATAATCGGGTTGTTGCGCAAAAGCGGCAAAAGGAAATAAAATAAGTAAAAATTTTTGCATAACTATTTATAAATATTTAGCAAAAATAAGTATTTATAAGTAGTTAATAAATGATATTAAGATTAACAATTCTTAAATTTTTTACTGAAATTGTTTGATGTATTGTTTAGGCGTTAAACCATATTTCTTCTTAAATGCTGATATAAAATGAGATGGGTTTTCATAACCAATTTCAAAAGAAATATCTTTTACCATTTGTTGATTTTCTTCTAATTTATGCAAGGCATATTCCAGTTTTTTATCCAACAAATAACCATAAACAGTTGTCCCATAAAGTTCTTTGAAACCTTCTTTCAGATGGTATTCCGATATCGAAAATTTTTCGCAAAGTTGTTTGATGGTTGGCGGATTTTTAAAATCAGCTAATAAATAATCTTTTATTTCTTTAATTCGTTTTCCTTCATTTTCATCATTCAAGAAAGGACAATGTTCGGTTTGACTTTCAATTTCAGAAAAATAAAGGGTGAATAATTCGTACATTTTTCCAATCAAAAATAAATTTTGAAATTGCGGAGAAAGTTTCATTTGTTCAATTTGATTCAAAACTAATTTTATTGAAGGTCCAATTTCTCGTTCAATATAAAATTTTTCTTGCGTCATACTCGAAATCAAATTATTCTGAATTTGATATTCTGCAAACAATTGATGTAATTTCTGAATAGACAAAACCACAATATAAACCTTGCTTTCGGCATTTATATTCAACGATAATGGAATGTCCAATGTCGGATAATAGAACAAAAAGCTTTTTCCTTCGTTCAAATTGATTTTATAAATACCATTATTAAAATTAAATGTCAGCGAACCTTTTGTACAAAAATAGAATTGTATATAACGCTTGTCAATTCCTTTCAGAATCGTGTCTGTAGAAGCTGTAAAGTTGTCTATTTGAGCGATAAATACGTCTGTTGACAATTTATACTCGTTAATTTTACTTTTATGGGTATTTTTTAAATCCATTTTGAATAATGAGGTTTGTCATATAAAAAACGTGATAATTGTCAACTTCGCTCTTTATAATGGTTTACATACAAATATAAACCTTTAATTTATAATTATTCTAAAAAAGCAAACTTTAATTTTTAGCGTTATTTTTTCTTTTTAAAGTTATTTTTCGAAGACTTTTGAAACTACTTTTGTATCAGTATTTGAAGAAATGGCAATTAGAGGTAATAAAACGGAAGAAAATTTTTACGTAATCGGAATCAGTTATGAAAAAGCTGACGCCATTACACGTGGTAAATTTACATTTTTCCCAGAGCAAGTTGAAACGTTTACGCAAGATTCTAAAACGAATGGTTTAGAAAACTTTTTTATTGTATCAACTTGTAATCGTACTGAATTTTATGGTTTTGCAGAAAACGAAGATCAAATCGTTGAGCAATATTGTAAATACACAGAAGGTAATGCAGATGAATTCCGTCAATTTATGATGGTAAAAGAAGGAGAAGAAGCGATTACACATTTATTCCGTGTTTCGTCGGGATTAGAAAGTCAGATTTTAGGTGATTTTGATATCATCGGACAAATCAAAATTTGGTTTTCTCGTTTCAAAAAACAAGGTGCATCAAATGCTTTTTTAGAGCGTTTGGTAAATACTGCGATTCAAATTAGTAAAAAAGTAAAGAATGAAACTTTCTTAAGTAACGGTTCTGCTTCGGTTGCATATTCTGCGGTTAATTTTATTCAAGCAACGCAAGGAAACTTGGTCGACAAAAATATTTTGTTGTATGGAATTGGTAAAATTGGTCGTAATACGTGTGCTAATTTGGTCAAACATTATCCAAATACAAACATTACGTTAATCAATCGTACAAAAGAAAAGGCAGAAATTCTTGGACTGAAATACGATATTACCGTAAAAGATCACAGCGAATTAAAAGAAGAATTACAAAAAACAGATATTCTAATTGTTGCAACGGGAGCAAGTAATTACACGATTACAGAAGAAATGATTCCGTTCGATAAGGAAATGACGATTATTGATATGTCAGTTCCAGAAAATGTAATTCATACATTGGCTGCTCGCGAATCTATTCAATTGGTAAATGTAGATGGATTATCTAAAATGGTAGACGATACAATTGCGCAACGTCGCAATGCAATTCCAGAAGCATTGGCAATTATAGAGGAGCATTCTACAGAGTTTTACGAATGGTTAGAAACCAGAGAATTGGTTCCAGCTATTCAATCTTTCAAAGATAGATTAGACTTTTTTCAGAGTTTTGCTTTAAATAACTTGAAAAAAGACAATGTAAATATCGACGAAAATGAAACGATTTTAACTGAAAAAGTAATTCAGAAAATTACAAATCAGTTTGCTTCTTATTTGATCGAAAATAAAGAAAACGCAGACGAAACAATTCAGTTAATCGAAAAAATGTTTCATTTAAAACAAGCTTAATACAATCATGAAAACAATAAAAATTGGTACACGTCAAAGTCCGTTAGCGCTTTGGCAAGCCAATAAAGTTGCTTCTATTCTTGAGGCAAAAGGTCATCCAACAGAAATCGTTCCGATTACTTCTGAAGGCGATGCAAATCTAAAACAACCCATTTATTCATTAGGTTTAACAGGTGTTTTTACGCGTTCATTGGACATTGCTTTGTTGAATGATCAAGTAGATATTGCGGTTCATTCGTTGAAAGATGTGCCAACTGTTTTACCAGAAAAATTAGAGTTGATTGCATATCCAGAACGCGCAAGTTCTGCGGATATTTTGGTGTACAAATCGGAAGATATTTTCGAGAAAAAACATCGTGTTATCGCTACTGGATCTTTGCGTCGTAAAGCATTTTGGAATCATAAATATCCAAATGATACGATTGTAGATTTACGTGGAAATGTGCAATTACGTCTGAAAAAGTTGCAAGATAATGCAGATTGGGACGGAGCTGTTTTTGCTTTTGCAGGTTTGGATCGTTCAGAAATTTTAGATGAATTGGCAGAAAAAGGTCTTCATTATAAAGTGATTGATTGGATGATTGCTGCACCATCACAAGGAATTTTAGGAATTGTAGCCAAAGAAGGTTTGGATTTGAGTGATATTAATAATCCTCAATGTGAACTTTTTGCAACGGTAGAACGTCAATTTTTGAATGTTTTAGAAGGTGGTTGTACAGCGCCAATTGGAGCATTAGTTGAGAAAATTGATGAAGAAAATTACTCCTTCAAAGGAGCAATTTTAACCATTGATGGACAAGAAATGATTTCAATCGAAAGACAATTCAAAGCAGATGAATATTTGACGAAAGGTCGCGAATTTGCTGAAGAATGTATTGCACAAGGTGCAGCAAAAATGATTGAACAAATAAAAAAAGAAATCGGAACGAAATAGTGCGAACGAAGGTTTTATTCACGAAGTTAATTTCTTCTGAATTGCTTGAAAAAGAATTTGGAACTGATGTTGAGGTGGTTTGTAAACCAACTTTACAAATCGATTTGACTTCGAAAAATGAAATTTATGCACAGATTGATGAATCCGTTCATCAGTTTATCGTGACGAGTCAAAATACTGTAAATGCCATTCAAGATTTGGAATTGAATGGTCATTTTTTTGTTGTTGGAAAAAAAACGGCAGAAAAACTAAAAGCGCAAAACAGAGATGTTGTGTTGGTTGAAGATTATGCAGAAGATTTAGCTTCGAAATTAATTTCAGGAAATTATTCTCCGAAATGGAATTTCTTATGTGGTTCTTCCCGTCGAGATTTGTTGGTGAATGAATTATCAAAAGCAAATCACGAAGTCAATCAAATTATAACATATCAATCAGGGCAAATTGTTTATCAATTAAATGAAACATTTGATGTGTATGCTTTTTTTAGTCCGTTGTCATTCAAAGCGTTTCATCAACAAAATGAAATTTCAGAAAGTTCGCGTATTTTTACAATCGGAAATACAACAACTTCTGCGATAGAAGAAGTTTATCCAAATCATGAAATTATAACTGCGCAAACACCATTGGTGGAAGTAGTTATTGAAAATATAAAAAAATACATCAATGATAAAAAATGATTTGCTTTTAAAAGCATTGAGAGGTGAGGATGTAGAGCGTCCGCCAGTGTGGATGATGCGTCAAGCAGGACGTTATTTACCAGAGTTTATCGAATTGAGAGATAAATATGATTTCTTTACACGTTGTCAAACGCCAGAGTTAGCGGCTGAAATTACAGTTCAACCAATTCGTCGTTTTCCGTTAGATGCAGCAATTATCTTTTCAGATATTTTGGTTGTGCCACAAGCAATGGGAATGAATTTCGAGATGAAACCTGGTGTTGGTCCTTGGTTAGAGAATCCTATTCGTACAGCTCAAGATGTAGAAAAAGTTTATATTCCTGATGTTGAAGAAGAGTTAGGATACGTTTATGCAGCGATGGATATTACAAAGAAAGAGTTGGACAATAAAATTCCGTTGATTGGTTTTGCAGGTTCGCCTTGGACATTGTTGTGTTATGCAGTGGAAGGTCGTGGTTCTAAATCTTTTGATCAAGCGAAAGGTTTTTGTTTCCAAAATCCAGTTGCAGCACACCAATTATTAGAAAAAATTACACAAACAACGATTCAATATTTGTTGAAAAAAGTGGAACATGGTGCAAATGTGATTCAGATTTTTGATTCTTGGGGTGGAATGTTATCGCCAAAAGATTATGATGAATTTTCTTGGAAATACATCGAGCAAATTGTAAACGAAGTTTCTAAAGTAGTTCCTGTAACTGTTTTTGCAAAAGGTTGTTGGTTTGCTTTAGAGAAAATGGCCGATTCTAAAGCATCTGCTTTGGGTGTTGATTGGACGATTACGCCACAATTAGCGCGCGAGTTTACAGGTTTCAAAAAGACGTTACAAGGTAACTTTGATCCTTCTCGTTTGTTATCTCCGCCAGAAACTATTCAGCAAATGGTAAAAGAAATGATTGACGATTTTGGTCCGTATAAATATATTGCCAATTTAGGTCACGGAATTTTACCAAATATTCCAGTAGAAAATGCACAAGCTTTTATAGAAGCTGTTGTAAATTATAAGAGAGATTAAGAAACTCGATATAATATGAAAACCTTCCGTGATGGAAGGTTTTTTTATTTTATGGTCTTTTTTGCTTCGGTCCAATAATTGATTTGATTAAAAATAAATAATGAAATAGTAATCATATCAGATACAATTTCTACTTTTTCTTGATGTGAATAATTTTCGAAATTACCTATCTCTACACGAAATTTTACATTTTCAATATTAGGAAAGGTTTTTATTCTTTCTAAATGTTCGTTACTAAAATGAATAAAGCCACAGTATTTTTTGTATAAAATTTTTATTTCTGGAAATTTTTTTGAAATTTGTTCAACTAAATAAGCATCATTGAAATTCTTTTTTAAAATGCTATCGCGGAATTTTCTGATTTCTTTTCCGTCTAATATATAATCAATATAACTATCGTCTTTAGCAACTAGGATAGAATTATATCTAATTAGATTATCCATTTGTATTCTAATTAGATGAGTTGCAGAGTAAAAATTATTTTCTTGAAATAATAATCTAAAACCTTCATTAATTGACATAGCTCTATTTAAAATACTAAGAGCAATAAAATCAACTTTCATAGCTTTATATTTAAAAATTTCTTTAGCCAAATTTTTATAATCTTCAGTTAATAAATATAATTTATCAACTAGATCATTTAATTCTTCTTTATTAATTTCAATATCCATGAATCAAATATACAAACAAATTACCTTTATTGATTTAGATGATAATCTCCATTTTAACAGAAAATTAAAAGAAATCAATTTTATATTCGATAGTTTTAGTATATTTTAGTAGAAATATTAATATCATAAGTAAACTACATAAAAGAATAAGATGAAAAAGGGTATATTTTTGATGTCAGTTTTGGGTGTTCTTTTCTTTGTTCAGTCATGCGAAACGAAGAAAGAAAATGCTGACTCAACAACTAAAGAAGTTGTAAAACAAGATACAGTGCAAGCTGTTGCAGAGCCTGTTGGAAATCCTACAGATGTTAAAGCTGACCCAGGAACTTTCCAAATTAAACCTTTGAAATATGGTTACGATGAATTGAACGAATACATTGATGCAAAAACAATGGAAGTTCATTTCTCTAAACATTATTTAGGATACATCAACAAATTGAATACAGCGCTAAAAGAAGCAAATATCAAATCGAATGATATTGTAGATATTTTGAAAAAAATGGATATGAATAATGCTGCTTTACGCAACAATGCTGGTGGATATTACAATCACATGCTATATTTTGATATTATGTCTCCAACGCCACAGAAAGCCCCTACAGGAGATCTTAAAGCGAAGATTGAAGCAACATTTGGTTCTACAGAAGAATTAATCAAACAATTGGACGAAGCGGGTTCTAAACGTTTTGGTTCTGGTTGGGCTTGGTTGGTTGTGAAAGCGGACGGAAGTTTGGCGGTTACAAGTACAGCAAATCAAGATAATCCATTGATGCCAGGAGCAGAGATCGCAGGAACGCCAATTTTAGGAATTGATGTTTGGGAACATGCTTACTATTTAAAATACCAAAACAAACGCGATGATTATTTGAAAGCGTTTAACAATGTTTTGGATTGGAAACAAGTTGAAGAAAATTATAAGAAAGCAAAATAGTCTTTCTAATTACAAACAAAAAAGCTTCTCAAATTTTGAGAAGCTTTTTTGTTTTATATATGAATAATCTTAATTCTTAATCAAGGATTGTGTTTCTGTTGTTCCATCTTCATTAAAAACGCGAACAATGTATTTTCCTTTTTTCAAACTTTGTACGTTAAAGTTTGCTTTTTGGCTTCCGTCTAATTTTTTATTCATCACTTCATTTCCAATAATCGAATATATCGACACCGAACTTGCCTTTGATGGATTGTCAAATTTTATTGTAAACGTAGAACTCGCAGGATTTGGATAAATACTAACAGAGCCTTTGTCCTGATCAAATCTCGACTGAGCTGATACAGATGTTATGGTGAATAAAAATATAGTTATAAATAGTATAAAGTGTTTCATATGCTTGTAATCCTAACAAATATAAAAATAAATAATTATAAAACAAACATTTCAAAATATATACCAAACAAAAAAGTGATGCTAAATTTTAGCATCACTTTAAGATATATAATAAAAATTATAAACTTATTATAAGCTGTAACGGATAAATCCAGTTACTTTCAAGTCAGCGTTAACAGCTTTAACTACATCTTGAACAGAAGTTTTTCCGTCTTTGATTGACGCTTGGTGAACTAATGTATTCTCTTTGAAGAATTTTTGTAATTTACCTTGAGCGATGTTTTCAATCATGTTTTCTGGTTTACCTTCTGCAACTAAAGTTTCTCTAGCGATAGATAATTCAGTGTCAATTACAGATTGAGCAACAGAAGTTTCATCTAATGCTACTGGGTTCATAGCAGCAACTTGCATAGCAACGTCACGAGCTACTTCAGAAGCACCTTCTACGTTAGCAGATAAAGAAACTACAGCACCAATTTTGTTACCAGCGTGGATGTAAGAATTAACGATAGCACCTTCGATAGCTTGGAAAGTACCAATTTCGATTTTTTCTCCAATAACACCTGTTTGCTCAGTTAATTTTTCACCAACTGTAATTCCAGCGAATGGTAAAGCTAATAATTCTTCTTTAGAGTTAACTGTTAAAGCTAAATCAGCGATTTCGTTAGCCATAGCAACGAAAGCTTCATTTTTAGCAACGAAGTCAGTCTCACAGTTCAAAGCGATAACGA
This sequence comes from Empedobacter sp. UBA3475, assembly GCF_002378465.1. Lineage (NCBI taxonomy): Bacteria > Pseudomonadati > Bacteroidota > Flavobacteriia > Flavobacteriales > Weeksellaceae > Empedobacter > Empedobacter sp. UBA3475. The sequence continues at coordinate 65,427 of NZ_DFRA01000015.1, forward strand.
TACCTTTAGTTTGGTCAGCGTTAACTTTAGCGATAACTGCACCTTCTGTAGAATCACGGTCAGCTCTTTTAGCAGCTACTTTTTGTCCTTGTTTACGTAAAACCTCTACTGCTTTATCGAAATCTCCACCAGCTTCTTCTAAAGCTTTTTTAGAGTCCATCATTCCCGCACCAGTTGCGTTTCTTAATTTACTTACCTCAGCGGCTGTTGCTTTGTAGCTCATAGTAATATTTTTATTTTGTTTCTTAATATTTTAAATAAAAGTAGCTCGTACACCACAAAGTGGTGTAGGAGCTACAAGGTATATTATATCGATGAATTGATCATCAAGTTAATGTTAAGCTTCTTTTGTTTCAGCTCCTTCTTCTTTACCTTCTTTTGCTTTTTCTTTTTCTGCTTTACGTGTAGATAAACCAGCTTTGATAGAATCAGCTACTGTAGATAAGATGATATCGATAGATTTAGAAGCATCATCATTTGCAGGGATTGGGAAATCTACTTGACGGGGGTCAGTATTTGTATCAACCATTGCAAAGATTGGAATACCCAATTTTTGAGCTTCTGCTATAGCGATGTGCTCACGTACAATATCTACAACAAATACTGCAGATGGTAAACGTGTCATATCAGCGATAGAACCTAAGTTTTTCTCTAAAGATGCTCTTTGACGATCAACTTGTAATCTTTCTTTTTTAGATAGTGTTTCAAACGTACCGTCTTTTTTCATACGATCGATTGAATTCATTTTTTTAACTGCTTTACGGATAGTAACAAAGTTAGTTAACATCCCACCAGGCCAACGTTCTGTAATATAAGGCATGTTGATTTCTTCAGCATGCTTAGCTACAACATCTTTTGCTTGTTTTTTAGTTGCAACAAAAAGAACTTTACGTCCAGATGCAGCAATTTTTCCTAAAGCTTCAGATGCTTCATCTAATTTCACTGCAGTTTTGTGAAGGTCGATGATGTGGATTCCGTTTTTCTCCATAAAAATATAAGGAGCCATAGCCGGATTCCATTTTCTTGTTAAGTGACCAAAGTGCACACCAGCACCTAATAAGTCCTTTACATTTACTTTTGCCATTTTCTTTTTTTTAGTTTACGTTCCGTTATCTCAACAAGCAACAAACAAGTGGTCGAAAAATTCTAGCCTTATTTGTTTAGATGCTAAACCAACGGAAAATGGATTTTTTAATGAATTGAATAAATTAACGTTTAGAGAATTGGAATTTCTTACGCGCTTTCTTTTGACCGAATTTTTTACGTTCAACCATACGTGGGTCACGTGTTAATAACCCTTCTGGTTTTAATTGTAAACGAAAATCTGCGTCAACTTCACATAAAGCTCTAGAAATTGCTAAACGAATTGCTTCAGCTTGACCAGTGATTCCACCACCAAATACTTTGATATCTACATTGTATTTCTCTTTTGTACCAGTGATTAAAAATGGTTGTTCTACTTTGTATTGTAATACTGCCGTAGGGAAGTAGATTGCTAACTCGCGCCCGTTAATGAAGATTTCTCCATTACCTTCTTGTAAGTATACACGAGCAACAGATGTTTTTCTACGTCCGATTTTATGAACTATTGCCATGGAATTAGATTATAAATATTCGTTAATATCGATTTGTTTTGGTTGTTGAGCTTCGTGATTGTGCTCAGTACCAACAAATACATGTAAATTAGTCAATAATTTACTACCTAATTTATTTTTAGGTAACATTCCTTTTACTGACTTTTCGATTAAGCGTACAGGATCTTTTGCAAAAACTTCTTTCGCAGTTAAAGATCTTTGTCCACCTGGGTAACCTGTGTGACGGATGTATAATTTGTCATCCCATTTGTTACCTGTTAATTGAATTTTGTCAGCGTTTAAAACAATTACATAATCTCCACAATCTGCATGAGGAGTGAAGTTTGTTTTGTGCTTACCTCTGATAAGCTTCGCAACACCTGACGCTAAACGACCTAATGATAAGTCAGAAGCGTCCACAACTACCCATTCTTTCTGAGCAGTTTCTTTGTTGGCTGATGAAGTTTTGTAACTTAACGTGTCCACTATCTTGATTTTTAATATTTTATAAATTACCGACAATCCGATCGGGGTGCAAATGTACAAAATGATTCTGTTTTCCCAAAAGATTTTAGGAATTATTCGTCATTTTGATGGATTTGTACCATTTAGATGGTTGTCAAAACGTTTGCAAAATTACGTTAATTAATTGAATATCCAATATTTTTTTCGAATTAGACGTTCTATTTAATCGATTGATTGTATGAAAAAGAATTCGTTTTATTGTTTAATCAATTAAGTATGATGCTAAACAAAATTTAAAAACCGTGCAATTCAAAATTTAAATTGTACGGTTTTTTTTAATTGTAAGATATCTTATTTTAATCTCTTGAGAAAGGTAAAATAGTTTGAGTTGTAGAACCTAAACCTTCAATTCCATATTCGATAACATCTCCTGGTTTTAGCCAAACTTGAGGTGTTTTTCCCATTCCTGATCCTGCAGGTGAACCTGTAGAAATAATATCTCCAGGTAAGAAAGACATAAATTGAGATAGGTAAGAAATTAATTTAGGAATGCGGTAAATAAAATCACTTGTATTACCATCTTGCATTAATTCTCCGTTTAATTTTAACCAAACACGTAAATTATTTACATCCTCGATTTCGTCTTTTGTTGCAATAAAAGGTCCAACAGGTGCAAATGTATCACATCCTTTTCCTTTGTCCCAAGTTCCTCCACGTTCTGTTTGGAAAGCACGCTCAGAAATATCATTAATTAAGGCATAACCATATACGTGATTCATTGCCTCTTCTTCCGTTACATTATTTGCTTTTTCACCAATAATAATACAAAGTTCTGTTTCCCAGTCCATTTTTGTAGAACCATTTGGTTGCATAATTCCGTCTTCTGGTCCGTTAAACGATTGATTAGCTTTGATAAACATAATCGGTTCTGCTTGTTGTTGTAAACCTGTTTCTTTTACGTGATCATCAAAGTTAAGACCTACACAAACAATTTTTCCTGGGCGAGTTAAAGGTGTACCAATACGTACATCATCTTCAACTAATGGCAAGCTGTTAATGTTAAGCTCGATATATTTTTGTAAAGTTTCTTGTTTTTCTGTATTTCCAAAAAAATCATCATCATAAATAATTCCTGATGCTGAAACATCGAATTTTTTCTCATCGATGATTACACCTGATTTCTCCTGACCTTTTGGTCCGAATCTAAAAATTTTCATCTTCTTTATATTTTTTCCGCCACAAATATACGACGTATTGTTTTTTGATTAAATAAATAAAAAAAGACATCTGTCATTAACAGATGTCTTATAAAGATAAAAAATAATTATATTTATTTAAAATTATTTAGCAATTCCTCTCGAAATTACAATTTTTTGAATTTCTGATGTTCCTTCGTAAATCTGAGTAATTTTTGCATCGCGCATCATACGTTCTACATGATACTCGCGAACATAACCATTTCCTCCATGAATTTGAACGGCTTCTGAAGCAACTTCGTTCGCTGTTTTAGAAGCAAATAGTTTTGCCATTGCACCAGAAATAGAAATGTCTTTTCCCTCATCTTTCTCAACCGCAGCTTTAAAACATAACATACGAGCAGCTGTAATATTAGTTGCCATATCTGCTAATTTGAATGCAACAGCTTGGTGATTGATGATTTCTGTTTTGAAGGCTTTACGAATTTTTGCATAATCTAACGCTAATTCATAAGCACCTTGTGCAATTCCTAAAGCTTGAGAAGCGATACCAATACGTCCTCCGTTTAAGACATTCATTGCGAAAGCAAATCCAAATCCGTCTTCACCAATACGGTTTTCTTTTGGCACTTTAACATCATTAAAGAACAATGAATGTGTGTCAGAACCACGGATTCCCATTTTTTGTTCTTTTGGTCCAATTTCGAAACCTGCCCATCCTTTTTCTACGATGAAAGCATTGATTCCTTTGTGACCTTTTTCTGGATCAGTTTGAGCGATTACTAAATAAGTAGAAGCTGTTCCACCATTCGTAATCCAGTTTTTTGTACCATTTAATAAATAGTAATCTCCCATATCTACCGCAGTAGTTTTTTGAGAAGTCGCATCAGAACCAGCATCTGGTTCAGATAAACAAAATGCTCCAATCACTTGACCAGAAGCTAATGGTACTAAATATTTTTGTTTTTGATCTTCGTTACAATATTTTTCCATACCAGCACAAACCAAAGAGTTGTTAACTGACATGACAACAGCAGCAGAAGCATCAACTTTAGCGATTTCTTCCATTGCAATGACATAAGAAACGCTATCTAAACCAGATCCTCCGTATTTTGGGTCAACCATCATACCTAAGAATCCAAGTTCTCCCATTTTTTTTACTGCATCAGTTGGGAAAGTAGATGTTTCGTCGCGTTCGATAACTCCTGGTAATAATTCGGCTTTAGCGAAATCACGAGCAGCTTCTTGAATCATTAATTGTTCTTCCGATAATTGAAAATTCATGTGATTATATTATTTATGGTTTTTATTATTTTATGATTATGACTTTAAATTTTTATTCAAATTTTAGAGAAAAAACAAATGCTCTGGTTGATAATGAATTCAAACTTCCTGTCCAATAAGGATCTGTAGAAGGTTTATCAGGAACAATTTCATTATTAAAGAAGAACATACCTTTTAGGGCTGGTGTAAGTTTAAATCGTTTGAAATAAATTTCAACACCAATTTCTGCTTGCCAGTTAAAGTTATTCGTTGTTGTTCTGAAAACTCCAGTAGCGTTATCGTCTTCTTTATTTTCGTTCGATTGTAAATTCATTAGATAACCCAAACCTCCTTGAATGTATGGACGTGTATTGAACCAACGATCTCCGTGAAAGTTAAGTAACAACGGAATTTCGATATAAGTAGATTTTACTTCGCGTGTTATTTTAGAAGGGTCTTCTATTGTTTCACCTGTAGCAGGATCCAAGTAGTTATTGAAATGTAAAATACGTTGTGCAAAATGCAATCCTGGTTCAGACTTTAAGTCGATGTAATCATTCACACGCATTTTAGCGATTAATCCAACAGAGAAACCAGCTTTACTTTCTTGATCTAAATAAACTAAACCATGCTCGTTTACACCATCATCTTTCGGTGTTTGAGGAGCTCCAGGGACAGGGTTAGTTTGTGCTTTAGGAACAATCTTGTAACTCATCATATTAGTTCCCAAGAAATATCCAAAACTAAATTTTTTCTGATCAGTTTCAGTTCTGTTTTCGCTTCTGTCATTATTAGGGCGAAACTGTGCATTTGCAATGCTAGCAACAGTTAACGATAATGCGATGATTAGATTTTTTCTCATAGACTTTCAACGAATAACAAGCAAATTTATTTTATACTTTTATAAATGCTTGCAATACCAAAAGTAAGTTTTTTATCAATAGGTTGTGTAAATTTTACACTTTTCAGAATGTTTTTCATTTCTTCTCCATGTGGAAAAGCACGAACTGAATCTGGTAAATAGGTATAAGCACTTTGATCTTTCGAAACCATTTTACCAATTGCAGGTAAAATATTTTTAGAATAAAACGTGTACAATTGTTTCATAGGGAAAGCCGTTGGATAAGAGAATTCTAAAATAACGAAAGTTCCTCCAGGTCTTAAAACACGGTTGATTTCTGCTAAACCTTTCTCTAAGTTTTCAAAATTACGAACACCAAAAGAAACGGTTACACAGTCAAAAGTGTTATCAGGAAAAGGTAAATTTTCCGAATCACCTTGTACCATTTCGATACGATTTTCTAATCCAGCTTCTTTTACTTTTTTGCGACCAACTTCCAACATTCCGTTAGATAAATCTAATCCAGTAATTTTTGCATCAGTATTTTTACCCATCATAATCGCCAAATCTCCTGTTCCAGTCGCGATATCTAAAATCGTTTTTGGTTGAGAAGCTTTTACCATTTTGATAACATCTTTTCGCCATTGAATGTCGATTCCCATTGATAAAACACGGTTTAATAAATCGTATTTTGGCGAAATATTATCGAACATTTGCTCGACTTGTTTCTTTTTATTTAGATCTGATGCTTCGTAAGGAGTTACTGCATCGTGTTGATGATTTGCCATTTTGTAAAGTTATAAAATCTAAATCTTATTCGTAATTCTCGAAATAAAATTGTTTAAAATCTTCTTTGTTAAATATTTTCGATAAATCAGTTGCTTTCTCGCTTCCGCCACTTTTTATGAACATTTTAGGATAATCCTGATCAATGTTATAGTAAAAGTTTTCGATGTATAATTGAGAAGATTTTTCGATAATTCCGTGATAAACCTTGTTATCTATTGCAATATTGTTTGATAAAAAGATAGAATCTTTGTTTTTTCTAACACCATAAGGTCGTGTAAATGTATAATATTCTTGATGCGTTGGATTTATAAAACCATTTGCTCTCGTAATATCTACAACTGTATCTACATTTTTGTTATTAAAACTATAAACGATATGCGCTTTTCCTTTTTTCAAGTCTACTCTTGCATTTTGTTGCGGTGCAATTGTAAAATCTTTATCGTTAATTTTGATTGTCAAGGTTTTGTTTGATGGATTGTCAATCACATACCCATCTTTTTTGCTCAAAAAAGTGTTATAAACAACAACGATCAAAGCAGCTAATCCACAGACGATTAAAAGACCAATTAATGAAGGATTTTTTTTCATGCTGCTAAATTAATTATACTTTATTAATTTCGGCATGAGTTATTACATATTTTTCATGACTATTTTAATGAAATGTGTAACTTTGTCGCTATTATTTTTTTATTAAAATTGAACAATATTAATATGATAAACTCTGTAATTACAGGTTCTGGACACTATTTACCAAATAGAATTGTTACGAACGAAGATTTTGTTAACCACGAATTTTATGACGAAAGTGGAAATCGTTTGGATAAAACTGGTGAAGAAATTACGCGTAAATTTGAGGAAATTACAGAAATCAGAGAAAGAAGATATGTAGAAGATGATTTATTAAATTCTGATATCGCAACTTTTGCTGCTAAAAAAGCAATTGAAGAATCTGGCGTTAATCCAGAAGAATTAGATTATATAATCGTTGGGCACAATTTTGGAGATATTGATCCTGTTGGTCATCAAATTGATATTATGCCGTCAATTTCGGCAAAAGTAAAACACAATTTAGGAATCAAAAACCTAAAATGTAAACCTTATGATATGACATTTGGTTGTCCAGGTTGGATAGAATCATTGATTTTAGGACATCAATTTATTCAAGCAAATATTGCAAAGAAAGTTTTGGTAATCGGTTCTGATACGTTATCTCGTGCTGTAGATCCGCATGATCGTTCTGCGATGATTTTTGCAGATGGAGCAGGAGCAGTTGTTTTGGAAGCGAAAGAAGCTGATTATAAATATGGAATCATCAATCACGAAACGTTAAGTTATACAGGTGATGAATTGGCTTACTTGACAAATGGACGTTCTGCAAATCCAGATTATAAAGGTTCAATCAAAACAATTAATATGAAAGGTCGTAAAGTTTACGAATTCGTATTAAAAAATGTTCCACCAGCAATTAAAGAATTGTTAGATGAAACAAATTTATCAATTACCGATATTGATAAAATTTTATTGCACCAAGCAAATGCAAAAATGGATCATGCAATGATAGAGCGTTTATACAAATTATATGGTGTAGCTGTACCAGAAAAAATTGATCCAATGACGGTTCAATTCTTAGGAAATACATCTGTAGCAACGGTTCCTACAATGTTTGATTTAATAAAAAAAGGAGAATTAGCTCCTCATCAATTTCACGCAAATGATATAATTATTTTAGCTTCTGTTGGAGCTGCAATGAATGTTAATGCAGTGATTTATCAATTCGAAAAATAAAAACAAAAAACACATATACTATTGTGAATACATTCGGAAGACTATTTAAAATTTCAACTTTTGGCGAAAGTCATGGTGTAGCGATTGGAGGTGTAATTGATGGCGTTCCAAGTGGAATCGAATTAGATTTTGATTGGATACAAGCGCAATTAGATCGTCGTAAACCAGGACAATCTGCAATTGTGACACAACGAAAAGAACCAGATACAGTACAATTTCTTTCAGGTATTTTTGAAGGAAAAACAACAGGTGCTTCTATCGGGTTTATTATTCCGAATGATAATCAAAAATCTCACGATTACGATCATATAAAAGACGTTTTTCGTCCTTCTCATGCCGATTTTACATACGAAACCAAATATGGTGTTCGCGATCATAGAGGTGGAGGAAGAACTTCTGCGCGAGAAACGGCTAATTGGGTTGTTGGTGGTGCTGTTGCAAAACATGTGATTCCAAATATCAATATTACAGCTTATGTAAGCGGAGTAGGTGAGTTGAAGTTGGATAATGATTATTCTACATTAGATTTTTCTAAAATTGAAGAAACGGCAGTTCGTTGTCCAGATCTAGAAATGGCAGAAAAAATGATTAATCGTATCAAAGAAATTCGCAAAGAAGGTGATACAATTGGAGGTGAAGTAACTTGTGTTATTCAAAATGTGCCAGTTGGTTTAGGTGAACCAATTTTTGATAAATTGCATGCACGTTTAGGACAGGCGATGATGTCGATAAATGCCGTAAAAGGTTTTGAATACGGCGAAGGTTTTGCTTCTACATCGATGAAAGGTTCAGAAATGAATGATCAATTCAACCAAGATGGAACAACAAGAACCAATTATTCTGGAGGAATACAAGGTGGAGTTTCAAATGGAATGGATATTTATTTTAAAGTTGCTTTCAAGCCAGTTGCGACATTAATGCAAGAACAAACAACGTTGAATGCAGATGGCAAAATGGTAGAAATGCATGGAAAAGGTCGTCACGATCCTTGTGTTGTTCCAAGAGCCGTTCCTATTGTAGAAAGTTTAGCTGCGATGGTTTTGGCTGATATGTTGCTGATACAACGAACAAGAAATATATAAACAAAAAACTCCAACCTTTAAAGTTGGAGTTTTTTGTTATTGTCATTCTGAATGCAGTGTTAACGAAATGAAGAATCTGAGATTTTTCGACAAGCTCGAAAAGACAAGTATTTTTTGTTCTTAATAATTCTTAACCAAAATCCTTCATTTCTTTTCGATAAGTTTCTCCAATTGGTAAAATTTTCTGATTGAGATAAACAGAATTTCCATCAATAGAAGTTAAAAAATCAAGATTGATGATATACGAACGATGAATTCTTTTGAAATGATTTGGTAATTTTTCTTCGAAAGATTTCATAGTTTCTAAGACTAATATTTTTTCAGTTTTGGTATGAATTCGAATATAATCTTTCAAACCTTCAATGTAAATTAAATCTGAAAAATTAATTTTTACTTGCTTTCCATCTGCTTTTACAAACAAATAAGTCGACTGATTTTTAGTTGATGTCGTTTGAAAAAAATCAACATATTTTTTTATAGAGGCATCAAAACGTTCTTTCGTAATAGGTTTCAATAAATAATCAACCACATGAAAATTAAAACTTTCTAAAGCATAATCTTGATAAGCTGTTGTGACAATGAATTTCTGAGAATGATCAAGGATTTTCATCAACTGAATTCCAGTCAATTCGGGCATTTGAATATCTGTGAAAATAAGATCAACTTTATTATTTTTGAGAAAATCAATTGCTTCAAAAACTTCAGTTGTTGCAAGTGAAACAATTAAATTTTCATTTTCAGAAGCATGTTTTTTCAATAATTCAACAGCTAAAGGTTCATCGTCTAAAATAATACACTTAATTTTCGTCATTTAATGGAATTTTTAAGTAAATATGAAAGGTTTCATAATCGTTTTTAATTTCGAAAGTATAATTATTTCCGAAATAATAATTCAATCTTTTTTTCAAATTCGTTAATCCAATTCCTGAAGTTTCATCTTTTTGATGTTGATTAATTTTATTTGAAACGGAAATCTCAAGGTATTCAGAATTAGTTTTTAAATTGATTTTAATTGGATGATTAATGTCTTTTACAACACCATGTTTTATTGCATTTTCGATTAAAGGCGAAATAATATATGGATGAATTAATTTTTTAGAATTCTCAATCAAAAATTCTTTTTCGACATAAAATTTTTCTCCATAACGAATCTGCTCCAAATCTAAATATTGATTGATGTAATCAATTTCTCGTTCAATTTCTATTTTATCTTTATTGGTTTCGTAGGTTGTAAAACGCATAATTGCACTCAAATTTTCGATTGCTTTTAACGAATGAGGAGAATTTACACTCACCAAACTATAAATATTATTGAGTGTATTAAACAAAAAATGAGGATTTATTTGAGATTTTAAAAAAATAATTTCAGCTTCTTTTTTCTCTTTTTCAATGATGTTATTTTGTTTTAGTGTATGGATTGAATGAAATGTCATCCATAAAAAAAGTGACGAAAAAACGATAAAAGAACCATAATGTAAATTGTCGTAAATGTAAAAACTAATCGTTGTTCCTTCAAAATAATTGACTTTATGGAACAAAAAATCTGTAATAATTTGCTCAATAAAATAACGAACAATAATGAATGTTGTAAAGGAACATACTATAGAGAATAATATCGATTTCCAATTTATTTTTTTAAGAAAATAGGGGGCAATAAAAAAATAGATAATAAAAATTGTAATTAACTGAACAATATACATTGTTGATGCAAATAATGTAATTGATTTAAAAAATGAATTTCCGTTAGTTAGATTAACTAATCCAATTGTTATGTAATCAAACAGAATGTAAATAACCCAAAAACCTAAAAGTATAAATACGCTTTTTTGATTTGAGAAGCTTAAATTTTTTTTATCATCTTCCATTGTTTTTGTTTTTTGTAAAATTAGATTCTTTTCTACATAAAAGTGAAGTGATTCGTCGATTATTCAAATGGGTTAGTCGATAAATAAAAGTCAATTTTTTCAGAATCATAGAAATTTGAATCATAATTAAAAATTAACTCAAATGAAAAACTTATTTATTGCAATTGCTACATTTATTGGTACTATGAATTTATCTGCTCAAACAAAATATCAATTTCAAACAAAATTTGATGATGCTATTCCAGTTCTTAATATGGGAACTTTTCACATGGGATATACTCCAGATGCAAGTACGACTGAATTTGATGAGAATAACCAAGATAATGTTCGTCAAATACATGAAATAGCAAAGCAGATTGCGGCTTTTAAACCTACAATTATTTTAGTTGAACAAAATCCTTCTCGCAATAAAGTGTTGAATAAACTTTTTCAAGATTATTTACTTAATCCTAAAATGAAGTTTGAAAATCCAAACGAAGTTGAGTTATTGGCTTATGAAGTTGGGAGACTAAGCGGATCGAAGAAAATTTACGGAATTAATTATCAAGAAGATTATCTTTATATGCTTGGTGATTTGTTGAAAGAGCAAGATGATTCGATTACATTCAAAAGATACATTGAAATGTTCCGAAATAATGAATCGAAAAATGGAGTAACAAAAAAAGATGTAAAATTAAAAGAGTTATTGCAGTACTATAATCAACCAGAATTTTTAGATTTTTCTGTTGCAGTTAATGCGGATATGTTAACGACGGTTTCATACAAAAAATATCCAGTAGGAGCAGAGCAAGCGGCGAAATATTATCATAGAAATTTAGCTATGTTCTCAAATATGAACAATGTGCCGATTACAAAAGACGATCGTATTTTTGTATTAATGGGTGCTACGCATACGGCTTTCTTCAAAGATTTCTTACGACGTTCGCCAAAGTTTAAAGAAGTAAATACGTTAGATTATCTAAAATAAAAGCATAAAAAAACCTCGCAATTGC
>NZ_DFRA01000015.1:77373-84618 GCF_002378465.1 Empedobacter sp. UBA3475
GCAATTGCGAGGTTTTTTTATATATAGTTGAATAATAATTATTCTTCTGTAGATGGAGCTTCTTCTGTAGCAACTTCTTCTGATACTTCCTCTTTTTTCGCTTTTTTGTCGTTAGCGTAAATTGGGTTATCGAAGTTAAAGAAAGAACCTTCTTCTTTATTAGCGTTAGCTGCTTTTTGAGCATCTAATTTAGCTAATTCTGCTCTAGTTTTAGCAGCTTCTTCAGCAGCTTTGATAGATGCAGCATCTGGTACAATTTCAAATCCGAAATCTACTTCAACATCTCTGTGGAAACGAACTTTAGCTTCGTATTTTCCTAAACGTTTGATAGTGTTTCCAGGGATTCTAATGTTTTTCTTCTCGATTTCAACACCAGCTTTTACTAAAGCTTCTGCTAAATCTGCATTGTTGATAGATCCAAATAATTTGTCTCCAGAACCAACTTTAGCGTCGATTTTAACAACTAAACCATCTAATTTAGCTGCTTTTTCTTTTGCTGCAGCGATTAATGTAGCTTCTTCTGCTTTACGAGCTTCTAAAACTTCGTTTAATGCTTTTACGTTATTTGGAGTTGCAACTGATGCTAATCCACGAGGGATTAAGAAGTTACGTGCGTATCCAGGTTTTACTGAAACAACTTCAAATTCAAAACCTAAACCTTCTACATCTTGTCTTAAAATTACGTTCATGATATTTTAATATTTAGGTTATTATTTTAATTGATCACCAATAAATGGCATTAATGCTAAGTGACGAGCTCTTTTGATCGCTTTAGAAACTTTTCTTTGGTATTTTAAAGATGTTCCTGTGTAGCGACGAGGTAAAATTTTACCTTGCTCATTCACGAATTGAATTAAGAAATCAGCGTCTTTATAGTCAACGTATTTGATTCCAAATTTTTTGAAACGACAATATTTTGAGTTTGATTGTGTTTCGATATCTAAAGGAGATAAATAACGGATTTCTGATTCGCTACCTCCAGCTGCTTTTTTTGCTAAATCGTCAATTGCCATAGCTTTGCTTATTTGTTAGAGTTAGACTTTAATTTTGTTCTACGTTTTTCTGCCCAGTCCATACCGTGTTTGTCTAATTTCACAGTTAAGAAACGGATTACACGCTCATCACGTTTGTAAGCAACTTCTAATTGAGAAACTAACTCGTTATTGTCTGATTTAAATTCTACTAAGTGGTAGAATCCATTTCTTTTGTTTTGAATTGGGTAAGCTAATTTTTTTAAGCCCCAGTTCTCTTTTGCTACGATTTCACCACCGTTAGCAGTAACAAAGTCATTGAATTTATTAACTGCTTCCTCTACCTGAGAATCAGATAGAACGGGAGTCAAAATGAAAACAGTTTCGTAATGTGTCATTTTTAACTTCTTTTAAGTTATTATTTATACTAAAATTCGAGGTGCAAATATATAAATAATAATCCAAATATTACAAATGAATATTTATTGAATTTTTATTAAAACCTTATTTATTGAATATTATCGTTTTATCATATTGATCTTCAAAAAATATTGACTTTTTTTAAAAAAAATTTGCAGTTTAAAAAAAGTAGCTTACATTTGTCAACATAAAAGGCTAATGGCTTTTTCATAGGTTTAGGTTGGTTAAGGTTAAAACCCTCGTTTCTGCGAGGGTTTTCCTTTTTTTTCTAAAAACATCTTCTTAAATTTGGTCATAATAATTAATGTAAAATTTTATGACAACAAAATACAATCCTATTCCAAGCGAGTTATTCGTAAAGAACAGAGCGAAATTTGTAAAAGCAATGAAACCTCGTTCTCTTGCTATTTTCAATTCTAACGATATTTATCCAATTTCTTCAGATTCTACGTTACCGTTTGCACAACATCGTGATATTTTTTATTTATCTGGAGTTGATCAAGAAGAATCTATCTTATTAATTTTTCCTGACGCTTACGATCCTAAATATAAGGAAGTATTATTTGTTCGTGAAACAAACGATCATATTGCAGTTTGGGAAGGAGAAAAATTATCAAAAGCTCAAGCAACAGAAGTTTCTGGAATCAAAACTGTACTTTGGTTACAAGATTTACCAAATGTTTTGCGCAAATTGATGGTAGAAGCAGATAATGTTTATGTAAATAAAAATGAGCATTATCGCGTAACAGAAGCACCTCAAGTAGAAACGCGCGAAGATCGTTTTGTAAAACAATTGAAAGTAGATTATCCTGGACATACTTATTTACGTTCAAATCCTATTTTGCAACGTTTACGTTCTGTAAAAGAACCAGAAGAAATTCAATTGATTCAACAAGCGTGTGATATCACAGAAAAAGGTTTTCGTCGTATTTTAAATTTCGTAAAACCTGGAGTTTGGGAATTCGAAATCGAAGCTGAGTTTGTTCACGAATTTCTTCGTAATCGTTCAAAAGGTTTTGCATACACGCCAATTATTGCGTCTGGAAATAATGCAAATGTGTTGCATTATATTCAAAATAATCAAGAATGTAAAGATGGTGATTTGATTTTGTTTGATGTTGCAGCTGAATATGCAAATTATTCATCAGATATGTCACGTACAATTCCAGTTAATGGAAAATATACAAAACGCCAACGCGAAGTTTATGATGCAGTTTTACGTTGTAAAAAAGAAGCGGAAACGATGTTAGTTCCTGGGAATAATTGGTACAAATACCACGAAGAATTAGGAAAAGTTTATACTTCTGAATTGTTAGGTTTAGGTTTGTTGGATAAAGCAGATGTACAAAACGAAGATCCAGCTTGGCCAGCTTACAAAAAATACATGATGCATGGAACGTCTCATCATATGGGATTAGATACACATGATTATGGTTTATTGACTGATGATTTTGTGGCTGGAATGGTTTTCACAAACGAGCCAGGATTCTATATTCCAGCAGAAGGTTTTGGAATTCGTTTGGAAGATGATTATGTAATTCAGAAAGAAGGAAAACCTTTCAACTTGATGCAAAATATTCCGTTAGAAGCAGAAGAAATCGAAGATTTAATGAATAAGTAATCTTTCATTATATTAAATGATAACAAAAATGGAACTCAATATTGAGTTCCATTTTTTATTTTAAAGAATATTCTTAATCATTTTCTGGCGCATCATGTGATGGAATGTCATCTAAATCTAACATTTCTTTTGCAAGAGCAATCATACGTGGCGTTCCGGTATGTTTATTTTTTTCGTCCGAAAGTTTTACAACACCTGTCCATTTTATATCAATAGAAGAAATTTCGGTCAATTTCATCACGATATTCATAGGTTTTAAATCAGTGTCGTTTGTTAAGTTGGTTCCAATTCCAAATGATAATCCAATTCTTCCTTTGAAAGCTTTTGTAATCATTTCCACTTTTTCTGAATTTAATCCATCCGAGAAAATAATCGTTTTGAATAAAGGGTTGATACCCATTTTTTCGTAATGTGCAATTGTTTTTTCTCCAAACTCAATCGGATCTCCAGAATCATGACGAACGCCATCAAATAATTTAGATAATTTTTTATCAAATTGTCCAAAGAAAACATCCGATGTATAAGTGTCAGTCAAAGCAATTCCTAAATCACCATAATAAACTTTTACCCAACGATCTAAACTGATTGAATTCGCAATTTTGAATCCGTAACGTGCACCATGAAACATAAACCATTCGTGAGCGTGTGTTCCAATTGGTTTTACACCATATTTATGCGCAAAGTGAACATTCGAAGTTCCAACAAAGCTTTTTCCTTTATGGTTTGTTAATTCTTTCATTACGACATCATGAACTTCGTAACTGTGACGACGACGGGTACCAAATTCCGCAACTGTAACGCCAAGACGATTGTATAAATCAACTTTATCGCTTGTACGTTTTGTGATTTCTTCGTTTGTGATGCGTTTTGCATTAGTTAATTTGTAAAAAACTTCACTAATTAAGCAAAGAATTGGAACCTCCCACAGAATTGTGCGATACCAATATCCTTCTACATGCACTTCTACATCAGTACCATTTTGAGTGATTTTTACTTCATTTGGATCATAACGATAACCTTGCAAAAAATCTAAATAAGCTGGACTCAAATAAGGACAGTTCGTTGTGAAAAAGTTTTTTTCGTCTTTGGTTAAAGCAAGTGAAGCCATTGTATTGATTTCTTTTTGTAATTCATCTGCAAAACCTTCAGGAAATTGATGTTCACCACGGTTGATGAATTTATAGCGAGCCATTACATCTGGATATAATTTTGTAACGCCAAATTGCATGGTGAATTTATAGAAATCGTTATCGATAATAGATTTTATAATACTCATTTTTTAGGTTTAATTCTAATATATTCTGAAATTTAAAGATAAAAAAAAACCATCAATACAGATGGTTTTTGTATGATTATCTTGTTTTGAAGATAATTATTTTGTTGTTCTTTTTTCGATTTTAGGTAATTCGAAATTGAAAACTATTGTAAGGTCTCTGAATGATGAGTAATCAGATAGTCCTGATCCAGAAACGTAGTATTTATTTCGTGCATAAGCTAAACGAGAAGGTAAAATGATTACACCTTGAAAGTTGTATAAATCATTTGTAGAACGGTTTGTAGATTTAAAGTGTTTAAGCCCTTCTGCGAAATTTTTCAATTCGACATGTTCTCTTTTTACTCCATTTTTAGCTTCAGTTTCAGTAGGAATGTAGTAATAATAAGTTGGATCTTCTACAGCAGAAGTCCCTCCTAAATTTATTGAGTTCCATCCAGTTAGATAAATTTGACTAACTAAGCCATATTTTCTTTTGTAATCTGTGCTATTTGTAGCTAGGAAAGAGCTTGATTCAATATTTAAATAAATAGAAGTACTATCATTAGAAACAATAGATTCTCCTGTTCCTTTATGATTTGGATTTTCGGCATACCAAATTCCTAAGTTATCTTGTTTTGCTAAAGATTTTAATGTTGGATAAGCATCATCATCGTTTCCTTTTATGGTATCAAACTTTGTAAGTTTTCCATTTTTAGGATTGAAATAATAATCTTCCATATATTGTTGAATCGCTTCATCATCTAAAGCATTACGTTCTTCAACTGGAATTTTAGTTTCTTTATTTACACCATTATCATCATCATTATTACATCCTACTAAAACAGCAGAACATGCAATTAAAGTAACGAAGAATTTCTTTATCATGTTATTTCGATTTATATTGCGAATTTAGAAAAAATATTAGTTTAACCTAACAAATATTCAGTTTTAAATGAGATTAGATAAATTTCTTTGGAGTGTTAGATATTATAAAACGAGATCTTTAGCGGCTGATGCGGTAAAAAAGAATCGTGTAAAAGTGAATGGAGATGTAGCAAAAGCGTCGCGAGATATAATTCCAGGTGATGCGATTGAGGTGAGAAAAGATCAAATTAATTTATCTTTTAAAGTATTGCAAGTGCCAAATAATAGAATTGGAGCTAAATTGTTAACCTTGCATATTGTGGATACAACGCCAAAAGAAGAATATGAAGTTTTAGAGCTTCGAAAGCTTTCGCAAGATTATTATCGTGAAAGAGGTGAAGGTCGACCAACGAAAAAAGATCGCCGAGATTTGGATGAATATTTAGAAGAGGGTGGAGAAGATGCAGAAGGTATCATTATAAAAGGAGAAGATTTGGATTAATTCCAAATCTTCTCCTTTTTAAGATGTTTCATAATTTCGTCCAAAATCTCTAATGTACTTTGGTTCGAAATACTGATTGTATATTTTGCCTTTTCATAATATTGATTGCGTTCAAATAAATGTTTCGCAATAAACTCCATCATTTCTTCATTAGAAAGATGAGCAATTAAAGGTCGAGTTTCTTTTTTATTTTCTAATCGTTTCACCAATTGTGGTAATTGTACACGCATAAAAAATGAAATTGAATTGTTGGCAATTTCATTCATATTATCGAAATAAACAGGAGTTCCACCGCCTAAAGAAAGCACAATGTTTGTTGAAGTCAGAACTTCTTTTAAGGCTTCTCGTTCTTTTTTACGAAAACCTAATTCGCCTTCTTTTTCAAAAATCTCACTAATTTTTGTTTGATATTTTTGTTCGATAAAATCATCAAGATCAATAAATTCGAAACCCAATGCTTTGGCTAAATCTTTTCCGGTAGTCGATTTTCCGCTACCCATATATCCTACTAAAGAAATAATCATGATTAGTCTACTGGTAAGTCTTCTGAATAAAAAATAGTTAATCTCGCATATCCATCAAACGTATCAATTTGATATGAATACGTATTCTCCAAACGTCTTGCATCATAACGTTCCACATTATAAGTTACTTGATAATCTTCGTTAGTAACGATTGAATTTGAATGATGATATTTAGATTTTGGCGCATCTTTTTTGATTTCTGCTCTATATTGATTCAAGAATTTAATAGGAAAAGAATATGTTAATTTATAAACAATCTCTTGTGAAACCTGTATTGCTGTTATTTTATTCAAAAACATTGTTCCTTGATTATTGTTTTTAATCTTCAAAGAATCTAAACGATCTGAATTTTGAATGTATAAATTTTTTCCAAGTTTAGAAACCTTGAAACAACGATCATTCAATTTTTGATGAATAATCTGTGGTTGATCTTTTATTAATTCCTTTAATTCTTTCAATGCAAAATTAGACAAATGTGCATCTTTTGTTTCCTGATTACAATTGTTTGCATATTCAGAATCGGGTACGTCTGCCTCTGGGTTGTCAGATTTTTTACACGACACTATCGAAAACAAAGCAATAATAATATATAGTATATTCTTCTTCATTCTAAAATTTCAATCTTTAAATAGCGTTCCGAAAATAATTTCGGTTCACATAGATTTAGATTTGCTGGATGACAAATATAGTATATAAATCATTTATCAAATATATAAAATGATGTTTCTATGGCTTATTTTTTCAGTTTTCTTATCCGAAATTCTATCTTTCAAAAAAAAACTAAAAATTTATCTAAATTTAAGTTCTTAAAACCGAAATGATTAATTAATAAATTGTAAAAAACTTCACAAAACGTTTGTTAAATTAGTATTAAACGCCCTATATTTGCACTCGATTTAAGAAACCGACCTGGTAGCTCAGTTGGTAGAGCACAACACTTTTAATGTTGGGGTCCTGGGTTCGAGCCCCAGCCAGGTCACTTAGTCAAAACGTTCTTTTTTATATAAAAAAATAAAAACGTCTTTCGTTTTGTAAACTCAGATATAATCGTATATTTGCAGTCCGAAAAAACGGAGACCTGGTAGCTC
>NZ_DFRA01000019.1:0-43199 GCF_002378465.1 Empedobacter sp. UBA3475
TAGGTCGTCGCCAGTTTTTATTAAAAGCCTCAAGTGAACAACTTGAGGCTTTTTTGTGTTTATGGATTTCGCTTTAGGTGAAGGCTGTAAGCTTTACGCTAACTAAAAACTATGTTTTATAAAACAAGAAGCTTCCTTTCATCCAACAAGAAGCTTCTAATTAGTCAACGAGAAGCTTCTTCTTTATAAAAAGGAAGCTTCTTTTTTACAACTAACTCAGAACTTAAAACCAGCGTTAGGGATAGTAGTGGAAATCTTTTGTAGAAATTGGATTTTCCTGTAATCACTTCCAATTTTATTCTACAAAAGATTGCAACGGATAGCCCGACCGAAGGGAACGCCATAATAATTAAGCTTATTATTATGTTTCATTAATATTTGTCCATCTGCTATAATTTTAGTACATTGAAGAATAATTTAATTTTGAATAAAATTTTATTTATTCAGCAAGAGGTTTTCTATCTCTTTATATGTTGTAATCATTAGATTACACATTCTATTCTGTTTTACACAATTTTTATAGATGTTTTTTTCTATATCAGGTCGTTTCAGGCATAAAAATCAATTACTATTGAGAGATAGTTGAGTAGTTCATATAAGTTTAATTAAAAACAATTCATGAGTTTAAAAGTAGGCATTATCGGGGCTGGACCAAGTGGTTTGGCAATGTTAAGAGCATTTGAGTCAGAAGAGAAAAAAGGTAACAAAATTCCAGAAATTAAATGTTTTGAGAAGCAAGACAACTGGGGAGGAATGTGGAACTACACTTGGCGTACAGGAGTAGGTAAATACGGAGAGCCATTGCATGGCAGTATGTATAAATATTTATGGTCGAATGGACCAAAAGAATGTTTAGAATTTGCAGATTATACATTTTCTGAACACTTTGGTCAAACAATATCTTCTTATCCACCTAGAGAAGTATTATTCGATTATATAGAAGGAAGAATTAAACAAAGTAATGCGCGAAAGTACATTCAGTTTAATACCGTTGCAAGGTGGGTAGATTATGTAGAGGATAAAAAACAATTTCGCGTTGTTTTTGATGATTTAAAGAAAAATCAAACTTTCGAAGAATATTTCGATTATTTAATTGTCGGAACTGGACATTTTTCTACACCAAATATGCCTTATTTTAAAGGGATCGAGAATTATACAGGAAATGTAATGCATGCGCATGATTTTCGTGGAGCTGATCCATTTAGAGGTAAAGAAATTTTATTGATCGGTAGTAGTTATTCGGCAGAAGATATTGCGGTACAATGTTATAAACACGGAACTAAATCGGTCACAATTTCTTATCGTACAAGTCCAATTGATTGTAAATAGCCAAATGGAATAGAAGAATTGCCTTTGGTGACACATTTTGAAGATAAGAAAGCATTTTTCAAAGACGGAACATCAAAAGAGTTTGATGCAGTAATTATGTGTACAGGTTATCAACACAAATTTCCGTTTTTACCAGATAATTTGCGTTTAAAAACCAAAAATTGTTTGTATCCAGAAGGAATGTATAAAGGTGTAATATCAGATGTAAATGCTCAATTGTTATTTTTGGGAATGCAGGATCAATATTACACATTTAATATGTTTGATGCGCAAGCATGGTTTGCACGTGATTATATTTTGGGACGAATTAATTTACCTTCAAAAGAAGAAATTCAAAAAGATATTCAGAAATGGATTGATTATGAAAAACAATCGATTTCTGCTGATGATCATGTTGATTTTCAAACTGATTATTTGAAGGATTTAATTCATTTAACTGATTATCCTATGTTCGATTTGGATAAAGTTGCTAATATGTTCAAATCTTGGTTAAAAGATAAAGAAGAAAATATTTTAACTTATCGAGATAAAACCTATACCTCTGTTATGGACGAAACGAAAGCAGAAAAACATCACACACCTTGGATGAAAGAGTTGGACGATAGTTTAGAACGCTATTTGGATGAAGATCCGATTGATGAGAAGCAATTAGAAAAAACAAATTATTATTAATATTAACAAAAAGACTAACAAATGTGTTGGTCTTTTTTTATTTTCGATTGTATATTTAAACATCGTTAAAAAAGAAAAGTATTTATTTTTGACAGAGCATAACACAATATGATTTAATACAATAGAAATGGAGATTCAATATTTTTTCGAATTATTTGGTACACTTTTTTTTGGAATTTCGGGCGCTTTAGCAGCAGATGAAAAATCTGGTAACGATTGGTTTGGTGTAACCTTTATTGCTTTCCTAACTTCAATTGGAGGTGGTACAATTCGTGATATTTTACTTTCCGTTGAAATTATGTGGATAAAGGATGTGAATCTTATTTATGCGGTAGGGATTGGTGTTATTTTAGCGGCAATTTTCTATACGCCTCTGCTGAAACTTCGTAAAACATTTATGCTTTTTGATACATTAGGGATTGCTTTGTTTACGATTGTTGGTTTAGAAAAAGCCCTGAATCTTGGGATTCATCCCGTAATTGCACCTGTAATGGGAATGTTTACCGCGGTTTTTGGATCCATTATTCGAGATATGATGTTGAACGAAGTTCCGATTATTTTCAAGAAAGAAATTTATGCATTTGCATGTCTTTGTGGTGCAGTTATTTATATGATTTTATGGAAATTGGGACTTGACCGTAACATCAATTTCTTTGTTTCGGGAGCTGTAATTGTTGTAATTCGTTTGGCTGCAATAAAATACAACTTATCATTACCAAAGTTTAAAAGTCATTAATTTATAGATTCGTATCTTAGCGAACTAATTTTTTATAGATGGAAATTCAATACATTTTTGAATTATTCGGGACGGTTGTGTTTGCAATTTCTGGTGCTTTAGCTGGAGATGAAAGACAAAAACACGATTGGTTTGGAATTGCTTGCTTTGCCTTTATAACGGCTGTTGGTGGCGGAACTTTGCGCGATTTATTTTTGAATAGTTATCCTTTGGTTTGGATAAATGATATGAATGTTATTTATGCAGTTTTTGCTGGAATTTTATTGGCAGGATTATTTTTTAAATATTTTTCACGATTAAGAGTAACATTAATGCTTTTCGACACATTAGGAATTGCTTTATTTACAATAGTAGGTTTAGAGAAAGCACATTCTTTGGGCGCAAACAATTTTATTTCTGTGATGATGGGAATGATGACCGCTGTAATGGGTGGTATGTTGCGCGATGTTTTGATGAATAGAACGCCTACAGTTTTTGTGAAAGAAATTTATGCAATGGCATGTATTGCAGGAGGTGTGATGTATTTAATTTTTGATAATTTTGGATTAGATCGTAATATAAATTTCATCGTTTCGGGCGCTATTATCGCTGCGATTCGCATTGTGACTGTTAAATATAATTTGTCGTTACCTAAATTTTATTAATCATGCAAAAAACATCATTTAATCAAGAAATTTGGACAGGAAGAATTGATTCTGAAGACGGAGAGTTAGGCTTAAGAGTTCATCAAGTAATCAACGATTATGATCAATTTGAATCAGCATCCATTCAACCAAAAGTAATTCTTGGTTTTTGTTCAGAAGAAGGAGTTGAACGAAATAAAGGACGAATTGGCGCAAAGAATTCACCAGATTTCATTCGAAAAGCATTAGCCAATTTGCCTTTGCATTTTTCTGAAACAGATTTTATTTTTGATACTGGAAATATTGTTTGCGACGACAAAGATTTAGAAACTGCGAGAGAAGAACAGGTTAATCAAGTTCATAAAATCATCAAACAAAATCATTTTCCGATAGTGATTGGCGGTGGACACGAAACAGCTTTGGGCGATTTTTTAGCTTTAGCACAATCATACAAAAATATTGGAATTATCAATCTTGATGCGCATTTTGATTTGAGAACGCCAAATCCGCAATCTACTTCTGGCACACCATTTTATGAAATGGCAAAGTATTGCGAACAAAACGAAATGAATTTTAATTATATTCCAATTGGTATTCAAGAATTGGGAAATACAAAAGCATTATTTCATCGAGCAGAAAACTTAGGTGTTAAGTTTATCATGGCCGATGAAGTACACTTACATCTGAATAAAATTTTAGAAGACCTTAAAATTATCATTCAACAATATGATGCACTTTATGTATCATTGGATATGGATGTTTTTGATGCAGCGTATGCACCAGGTGTAAGTGCAACGACAATTAATGGTTTAACGCCTTTTCAAGTAAAATATATTTTGAAAGTTTTAATGAATTCGAATAAAGTTAAAATCTTTGATTTGGTCGAGTATAATTCGCTTTTTGATGTTGATAACTCAACAGCGAAACTCTCTGCACAAATGATTTACGAAGTTTTAAGACATTAATTATGAAATAATTTACAATATTTTGTAACCTTTTTCAGTTATCTGCGTATACATATATAGTGGTGTTAATAAACCACCCAAGAAATCGATAATAATCATTAATAATAGGAGGGTTTTAGTTAAATGAGACAGCTTAAAATTACAAAGCAGGTAACAAATCGTGAAACTGCGTCGTTGGATAAATACTTACAAGAGATTGGTAAAGTAGATTTGATTACAGCGGAGGAGGAAGTAGAGTTAGCACAACGTATCAAAGCAGGAGATCGTGTTGCCTTAGAAAAATTAACAAAAGCAAACTTACGTTTCGTGGTTTCTGTTGCGAAACAATACCAAAATCAAGGTTTAAGTTTACCAGATTTAATTAATGAAGGAAATTTAGGTTTGATTAAAGCAGCGCAACGTTTTGACGAAACACGTGGTTTCAAATTTATCTCGTATGCCGTTTGGTGGATTCGTCAATCTATCTTACAAGCATTAGCAGAGCAATCTCGTATTGTACGTTTACCATTAAATAAAATTGGATCGATCAATAAAATTAATAAAGCCTATGCTTTATTAGAGCAAGAACATGAACGTGCTCCATCTGCAGAAGAAATTTCTGAAGTTTTGGATATGTCTGAAGGTGATGTAAAAGAGTCGATGAAAAACTCTGGTCGTCACGTCTCAATGGATGCACCATTAGTAGAAGGAGAAGATTCTAACTTATACGATGTATTAAACATTGGTGAATCTCCATCTCCAGATGTACAATTGATGATTGAGTCATTACGTGTAGAGATTGAACGTGCATTACAAACATTAACGCCTCGTGAAGCTGATTTAATTCGTTTATACTTCGGATTAAACGGTCAACATCCAATGACGTTAGAAGAAATTGGAGAAACGTTTGATTTAACAAGAGAACGTGTTCGTCAAATTAAAGAAAAAGCAATTCGCCGTTTAAAACATACTTCGAGATCTAAGATTTTGAAAACATATATCGGACGATAATAAAAATAAAAAAATCCAGCCAATTGGTTGGATTTTTTTTATAATAATTTTCCGCTTAGTAAGAATGCAGCAATTGTAAAGTAGATAATCAATCCTGAAACGTCAACCAAAGTTGCGACAAAAGGCGAGGATGCTGTTGCGGGATCAAATCCAATTTTTCTCAAAATAAATGGAACTAAAGATCCAGAAAGTGTTCCCCATAAAACAATAATGATTAAAGATAAAGCGACTGTTAAAGCTACATACAACCAATATTCTCCATAACTATAAATTCCAGTTTTTTGCCAAATTAAGATTCTGATAAAACCAACAAATCCAAGAATTGCACCTAAGATTAATCCTGAAGCAAACTCTTTCTTCATTACATACCACCAATCTTTTAGTTTCAATTCGCCCAAAGCCATCGCACGAATAATCAGCGAAGCCGCTTGAGAACCAGAATTTCCGCCACTCGAAATAATCAATGGAACAAATAAAGCGAGTACAACCGCTTTTTCGATTTCTTGGTCATAATAACTCATAGCAGAAGCAGTAAACATTTCGCCAATAAATAAGATAACCAGCCAACCTGCGCGCTTTTTAATTAATTCCGCAATAGGTGTTTTAGTATACGAAACATCCAATTCTTCCATCCCTCCGAATTTCTGAATATCTTCTGTATCACGCATTTTCATTCGATCCAAGATGTCGTCGAAGGTTACAATTCCGACCAAAACATCATTCTCTGTCACAATTGGGATCGCAGAACGATCGTATTTATCAAAAACTTCTAACGCATCTTCTAAAGGAGTCGTCGTCTTGATTGAAACAAAATTATGATCGATCAAATCTTCTACTTTCGTATCTTCATCAGCCAAAAGAATTTCGCCAATTTTTAAATCATCAATCAATCTATTTTTTCCATCAACAATAAAAATATACGTCAACGTTTCCGCTTTTTTTCCATATTTTTTGATGTGCGCCAAAACTTGTTTTACAGTATAATGTTCTTTTACCTGAATATAATTTGGCGTCATCAAACGCGCAATCGAATCTTCTTTGTATCCAATCAAATTTAGTGCTGTAGCGCGTTCTTCAGGATTTAAAAGATTAATGGAATGTTTGATTAATTGATCTGGGAAATTTTCAAATAGTTCTGTTCGGTCATCAGGATCAAGATTGTTCAAAACTTCAGCTAAATCTTCGTCCGTCAAACTTTTTACAATTTCGTACTGAATATCGGGTTCAAAATAGGAGAATACTTCAACTTTATCATCATTCGAAAGCGAATAAAAAGCGATATTTCTTTCCTTTACGTTCAGTGCAGTCAATTGTTCGGCAATATCTGCTGGATGTTGATTAAGCATATTATTTTCCATAAATTTGTTGTTTTTATCCCAAGCTGCAAATTAAGTCTTTTTGAGATGAGAAGAAGTATAGATTGGCTACTTTTAAGCTAATTTTAATATAGAAAATCATGATGAACAAAGCTGATCAAAACCAAATGAAAGAGTATATAAAATCTATGGATGTAGATGACAGATTCGTTGGAATTTGGTCTGGAACTGATCATGGGAAATTTTTTAAAGGAGAAACAAATAGTTGGATGGTCAATAGAAAAGCTGACGGCACAATGACGGTTAACTTTAAAACGATTTATAGTGATGATCGTGTAACTTTTTCTGAAGACGAAGGTGTTTGGTGCACGATTGGTGATGAATATTACGAGTTTAGAGATTCTGATGAGATGGCAGATATTTATACTTATATTTTTATGTCAAAAGATTCGATTCATTTTATCATCAACGAAGAATTGAAAGACGAAGAACCTTATAACTTTATTGATAATCGAGTTTTCTTGGATTAAAAATAATTTTACTGAATCATTTTTTCAGTTATATTCGTATTGAATTAATTAACACTGAAAATGAAAAGACTAATATTTACTTTCTTATTATCATCTTCTCTTTTTGCTCAAGAAAAAGCAACAGATTTGATTTCAGCACATATTAATGTTTTGGGAGTTGGAGCAAATTATGAGAAAGCCATAACAGATAAAATTACAATTCTTGTTAATTTAAATTATTCTACAATTAATTTTACAGGTTCAGATGATGGTTTGGATATGGATTTCACAGTAAAGTTAGGATTAGAAGGTCGTTATTACTATAATTTTGATCGAAGAAGTTCAAAAGGAAAATCTACTTTAAATAATTCTGCAAATTTTATAGGATTGAAATTTGACTATTATACAGATTGGTTATCAACATACCAAGGGATGGGAAAAGATGATGATTTTGCAAAACTTGTGGTGAATTATGGAATTAAAAGAAATTTTGCTAAAAAATTTTTTTATGAATTCAATTTTGGAGCAGGAATTTTTATAGATACTTATTATCCTTTTAAATATTCTATTAATGGTTCTGATTGGATATATTCAGATAAAGAAACATACATCGACTTCTTACCTGAATTAGGTTTCAAATTTGGTTATAATTTCTAAAAAATATAAATCGTTGAGTTTTCAACGATTTTTTTATTTCATTACCTTTGCACCACAAAATACAAACAAACAACAAATAAGATTATGCCAATAGTAGCACCATCAATTTTAGCAGCCGATTTTGGGAATTTAGCAAAAGACATCGAAATGGTTAATAATTCTCAAGCCGAATGGTTTCATTTAGATGTAATGGACGGCGTTTTTGTTCCGAATATCTCTTACGGAATGCCAATTATCGAGAAAATAAATTCGTTAACAGACAAAGTTTTGGATGTGCATTTAATGATTGTTGATCCAGATCGTTATATTTCAACTTTCAAACAAGTTGGCGCAGATATTTTGACTGTTCATTACGAAGCGTGTACACATTTACATCGTACAATTCAGGCTATAAAAGCAGAAGGAATGAAAGCAGGAGTGGCGCTTAATCCGCATACACCAGTATCTGTTTTAGAAGATGTGATTAATGATTTAGATTTGGTGTTAATTATGAGTGTTAATCCAGGTTTTGGAGGTCAAAAATTCATTGAAAATACTTACAACAAAGTTTCTAAATTGAAAAAAATGATTACAGAAGCTAATGCAAATGTGATCATCGAAATTGATGGAGGAGTTGGAGTACAAAATGCATCAAAATTGGTAGAAGCTGGTGCAGATGCTTTAGTTGCTGGTTCGGCAGTTTTCAATGCTGAGGATCCAACAGCATATATCGCGGAATTACAAAAAGCTTAATAAAAATAGTATTGAGATGTGAGAAATTAGAATTGAGAAGTTCATATTTTTCCTTCAACTATTTAAACAAATAATAAAAAACTGAATCAGAAATGATTCAGTTTTTTTGTTGATTAATCCTGAACTTTTTTCAGGATCCTCATCAAGTTAATCAAACAATTTTCTTATTAAAATCTTAACTTTGTTGCATGAATTTCTCTAATGACAACCCAAAAAAGATTTATACGATTGATGAAATCAAAGATAAAATGGCAAAATATTGTCTTTATCAAGATCGTTGTCATTGGGAAGTAGAGAAAAAACTTCGTGATTTTGATTTGATTCCAGAAGCGAAAGATGAGATTATTTTTAAGCTAATTCATTACGGATTCCTGAATGAAGAACGATTTGTTCATAATTTTGTTCGAGGAAAAGTCAATCAAAAAATGTGGGGAAGAAATCGTCTTCGTCAAGAATTAAAAATGCGTCAAATTGACCAAAAATTAATCGAAAAAGCATTTAAAGAAGAAATTGATTTGGATAAATATTGGAATAATTTATTGCATTTAACGCATAAAAAGTTCAATTTATTAACTTCTGAGCGAGAATCTTTCAAGAAAATAAACAAAGTAAAAGCATATTTAGCGTACAAAGGCTACGAGTTTGATTTGATGAATGATGCTATCGAAACAGTGAAAACAAAAGAGTAATACAATTCATCCGTAAAATTCGACAATTCGGTCAATAAATTTTAAAATTAAAAACGACTTCATTTAATTTTATTCCATAATAAATAAACACATTATGGAAAATTTAGTCAAAATCATTATTTACATTCATGCATTTTTTGGAGGAATTGGTTTAGTTGCTGGTACAGCTGTTATGATTATAAAAAAAGGAAATTCGACACACAAAAAAGTGGGAAAAATATTTTCGATTGGTATGTTAGTCAGTTCTGTTCTTTCGTTGATTATTTGTGCTTTTCCAAATCACCACAATTCTTTTCTTTTAATGATTGGTATTTTCACGATTTATATGATTTTGATCGGAAATAGAATTCTAAATTATAAGCGCAAAAACTATTCTAATAATTTGGATAAAATCATTTCTGGAGCAATGTTTATCACATCTATTGTGATGATTGTTTTTGGATTACTTCCACTTTTCACAAGCAATGCAATTGGATTATTGTATTTAATTTTTGGGTTTTTAGGAGGGTTTATGTCTTATCGAGATTTTGTTTTTTACAAGAATACAGAGAATTATAAAAAATGGACAATGAATCATGTTGGAAAAATGGTTGGTGCTTATATCGCTTCAGTAACAGCGTTTTTGGTTGCAGGCGCTGGATTTGGAGATAATATTTATTTTTGGATTGTGCCTTCAATTATCGGAACGATTTATATTTTTTCTTGGTCAAAAAAACTAAATAAAAAAGTTGCAGTGAATTGATTATCTTTAATCAAAACACTTATATGAAGAATTTATATTTTTTACTCTTATTCATTCTTTTTGTTCAATGCGAGCAACCGAGCAGTCAATCTGCTAAAGGTTGGGAAAAGAAGAATGAAATAAAAGCAGATTCAGTTTTTAAAGATGAGAATGTAAATGAAGTTATTGAACAAGCTATTGATATTACAAAAAGTAATCATATACCAATTAGAACAATCTCTCTCTTTTTCGCAAAAGAAAAATTTTATTTATATATTTCTTCGACTGGACAAGACTGTTCAATAGGGAATTATTATACATTACCAATTACTATTCAAAATACAGATTATACTATTCTTTTAGATAAAAATGAAGTATTAGATGAATATATCGATATCTCAAATTTAAATTATATCCCTTTAGATAAAGAAAAAATAACATTCTACTGTGAAATAAAAGGTTACGCTTTTCGATTTCATAAAGACGAAGAAGGAAAGTATCAATTAAGAGAGTTGGAGCATTTTTATAATTATACGGATGATTTTGTTTTAGAAGAAGATAAAAAATATTTTCCTATTCAATATGAGGAAATTCCAGAACCAGAACCATTTATTCATCCTAATGATGTAAAATAAAAAAACGAATTTCGAAACTCGAAATTCGTTCTTACTATTTCTAATATTTACCTAATTCGTTTTCAAATTCTTGCAGATAATTCGCCAAATGAAAACCATCTACAAAACCATGATTCGCCTCAACCGAAACAGGCATATACATTTTATCGTTTTGCGTATACGCTTTTCCAAAAATAATTCGCGGAATAGATTCTCCCGTTCCAAAGTTACTTGGTTGTGTTAGACCTGTAAATCTCGACCATGGAAATGTAGAATGACGAACCAAGCCAATGGTAATTTCTTCATTTTTGATATGCAAACCAACCGAGTTTTCTACACTTTGTATTTGCTCTTGAAGTTGCGCGTTAAATGCATCAAAATCTTCGGTAAAATTCATCAATGCAAAACCAAAAGTTCCGTCTTTTCTTCCAATTGTTGTTCCGCAATCTAAATGATCGTACACAAAAATTTCATCATCTTCGATGCGATATTTAAACTCATTAATCTTATTTTCTGCCAACATCGAGCAATGTAAATAGACTGCGAAAAAAGACAATTTATTTGCTTTGGCAAATTTGTACGTTTTAGAACATTCAACCTCCGCAACAACTCCGACATACGGATTATCCATTTTCGAGAACATATTAAAATGCTCTATACGATTCCAACCTTCAGGATTAAATTTCTGTTTCATTGCTGCAAAGTTAAAAATAGGATTTACAATTACTTCAATCTTTTTTGTTGATATGCATCACCAATTACATTCAGAGTTACGCCTAGAATAATCATAAAAATTCCTAAAGCTAAACTCAGCGAAAAATCTTCACCAAACATCATAACACTTACAGCAACGGCAACCACAGGTTCTGATGCGCCAAGAATAGAAGTGGCTGTAGAACCAATATTTTTAATCGCATAAATCAATGCGATGCTCGAAACAACTGTCGTAACAAACGCAAATGTAAAAAAGTTGAAGGTTAATTCTAATGATGGTAAAATGAAGGATTCTTTGTGAATAATCATTTTTGTTGCGTAATAAATCGTTGTAAATAGAAACGAATAAAAGCTTAATGTAAAGCCTTTTATATCTCGTACTTTCGATTTGTTGACTGTCACAATATATAATCCGTAACCCAAAGCACTAATAAAAACAATTCCTAATCCGATTGGATTTAGCTCGAATTTTCCTTCTTTAAAACTTAATAAAATTACACCAGCCAGTACAAAAACAATGGCTACAATAGTTGAAATTGTAATTCTTTCTTTGAAGAAAACAGCCATTATGATGGCAACAATCAACGGATAAACGAATAATAATGTGGAGGCAATTCCAGGAGTTAAATAATCATAACCTAAAAATAAAGCATCCGCTGAGATTCCGTACAATAATCCTAAAATGATTAAAAATGGAATCTGTTTCACATCTATTTTGAATGATTGTTTTTTGATGAATAAATATGTTCCGACAATCAATGCAGAAAAAAAGAATCGATAGAATAATGTAGTATCCATCGAAAAATTTGCCTGTTTTATAGGTAGGATAAATAATGGAATTAATCCATAAGATATGGAAGAAATTAGTCCATATGCGTAACCTTTGAATTTCATTTTTAATAGAAAAAACGAAGTTCTAATTTCGAACTTCGCATTTGATTAGTATTTATTAAAATTTATTTTCTCGTAAAATCTAAATCTTGGAAGTCGTAACTAAAATCTGTTAACGGAGAAATGGCCTTCATTTTGAAACCTGTCATTTTTCCATCTTTTATTTCTGCATAAACAAAAGCGTCTGCATGGAAATAACGATTGTACCATTTTACTGCAAACGTATTGTCTTTGTAAAAAAGCATTTCACCAGTTAATTGAGGTGAACGTTTCGATTCGAAAATGATTTTTCCTTTCTTTTCATAAATTACAACATCACCAAACCAATTGTCCTTATACGTTCCGATTACACTTTTTGAATCAAATTTGATGGCTTTATTTTTTTGATTTGCTTCAACTGTTTTCCAAACTTCATCGGTAATAACATCGGCTTCTTCCACATTTTTCTTCATTATATCATCATACGTTTTTACCCAATCTGTAGATGGATTTTTTAAGTAAAAATCTTTGATTGTATTCGAGATTGCTCGGAAAGCTGCACCCGATTGTTGGTTTGTCAAAATCACAATTCCTAATTTTTCTTGAGGATAAAACATCGTTTGTGTTACAATTCCTTCCAATCCACCAGTATGCGAAACTTCCAATTTTCCGTTCATATCCTGCAATTGCCATCCCAAACCATACGCTTTGAATAATGAATTATAAGGTGGAGTAGTACGATTTGGTTGTAAAGTTTGTGGTGTAATCATTTCGTTCATTTGTTTTTCCGAAATAATTTGTTTTCCATTCACTTTTCCTTTATCTAAATTGAATTGCAACCATTTTGCAAGATCATCTACATTCGAATAAATTCCTGCAGCTGCATCAAAAATGGTATTCGAGTAACGTTCGATGACTTCCAATTTTCCATCAATAGGAACGTGAGGAACAATTGCATTTTTCTTGTCTTTAACCAAATGCCAGTTTGCACCCGTATTGGTCATTCCAATAGGCTCAATTAATCGTTTCGTTACAAAATCAGTCCAAGATTGTCCAGAAGCACGCTCTACAACCACACCAGCAATGATGTACAATAAATTGTCGTAATCGTATTTTGAACGGAAATCTGAAACAGGTTTTAAATATTGAATATTGTTGATGATATCTTTTGGTGTGAAATTGTGACCATCTGGCCAAACCATTAAATCTCCAGCGCCTAAACCTAATCCACTGCGGTGCGTTAATAAATCACGAATTGTAAATTCTTTCGTCACATATTCGTTGTACATTTTAAATTCAGGAATATGTTGAATGACTTTATCGTCCCATTTTATTTTTCCTTCATCGACTAAAATGGCTAGAGCAGCGGCAGTAAATGCTTTTGAATTGGAAGCGATTCCGAAATTTGTTGACGTCTCAACTTTTTCTCCAGTTAGAATAGATTTTACACCGTAACCTTTCGAATGTACAATTGCACCATCTTTAATGACTGCAACAGCCATTCCAGGAACATTAAAAGCTTTCATTGCTTTTTCTGTCACTTGATCGATGGTTTGGTTATTTATATTTTGTCCAAAAGCACTTATGGATGCTAATGTAAGTGTTGTAAGAAGTATATTTTTCATGTTTAATTTCTATTGAAACGAATTTAAAAACATTTCTCGAGAAAAATTTATAATGAAGATAAAATAGCAGCTATTTCTGAGTTTTTTATGAATAAAAAAATATAATAATGTATTTTAGTTAAAAATATGCAATATGAAAATAGCTTTCTTTTCGTCTAAACCTTATGACAAAACTTTTTTTGAAGCTGAAAATAAAAATTATGATTTTGAACTTAATTTTTATGAAACACATTTAGGTCCACATATCGTCAATGCGATAGAAGATGAGGTCGCTGTTTGTGTGTTTGTGAATGATAAAGTGAATCGACAAGTCATTGAAATTTTAGCAAAAAAAGACGTTAAAATTATTGCGTTGAGATGTGCTGGTTTTAACAATGTCGATTTGGAAGCTGCGAAAGAATTTGGAATTAAAGTTTGTCGCGTTCCTGCATATTCTCCTGAGGCTGTGGCAGAACATACAATTGCGATGTTGTTAACATTGAACAGAAAAACGCATAAAGCTTATAATCGCGTTCGTGAACAAAATTTTGCTTTGAATGGTTTACTTGGTTTCAATCTTTTTCAGAAGACAATTGGAATTGTTGGAACAGGAAAAATAGGAAAGGCTTTTATCAATATTTCGAAAGGTTTTGGTTGCAAAATAATTGCGTATGATTTGTATCCAGATCAAGAATTGGCGAATGGTGGAGTGGAATATGTGGAGCTGAATACGTTGTTTAAAAATTCGGATATTATTTCGTTGCATTGTCCGTTGACGCCAGAAAATCATTACATGATTAATCAAGAAACGATTGCGATGATGAAAGATGGTGTTACGATTATTAATACAAGTAGAGGTGGTTTAATCAACACACATGAAGCGATTGAAGCTTTGAAAAATCATAAAATTGGTTATTTGGGAATTGATGTTTATGAGCAAGAAGAAAAATTATTTTTCAAAGATTTATCAGCAGAAATTATTCAAGATGATATGATTCAGCGATTGATGAGTTTTCCAAATGTTTTGGTCACTGCACATCAAGCTTTTTTTACACAAGAAGCATTGGAACAAATTTCAGAAATTACGATGCGAAGTATTTCAGAGATTAAGGAAAAAGGTTCGACTGATGAGGTTGTGATGTTATAAATCTCCTAAATGGGTGGATTTGAAACCATCGTGTTTTTTGAGACCAAATCCTAGAAAACGATCGAACGCAATATGAGCGGAAAATATAAATCCAATTATCAAACACCATTCAATATGTAAAAAATAACCAATAAGAATCAATGAAATTGTCGTAAAATAATTATGAATAAAATTATAGGATATTGCACCAATCTTATTTCCAAAAAGATAACCTAACATAAAAATATCGGGAGCAAGAAAAAGAATTGCAAACCACATCCATGATAATTTTAACAAACTATATAAAACGATTATAAAAATTAATAGAGCAAATTGTTCTAATTTTAGTATGTTTTTCATGCGGTTGGTATTTAGTTTATTAGTACAAATATTTTACCAATTGTTACAAAAAAAAGCCGTTCATTAGAACGGCTTTTGGTATATAAAAAGAATTTTAATCATTCAATTTCAAAACAGCTAAGAATGCAGATTGGGGAACTTCTACACGTCCAATTTGACGCATTTTCTTCTTACCAGCTTTTTGTTTTTCTAATAACTTACGTTTACGAGAAATATCACCACCATAACATTTTGCAGTAACGTCTTTACGTAATGCTTTGATTGTTTCACGCGCAATAATTTTTGCACCAATCGCGGCTTGAATTGGAATATCAAACTGTTGACGAGGAATTAATTCGCGTAATTTTTCACACATTTTCTTTCCAATATTGTAGGCATTATCAACGTGAATTAAGGCAGATAAAGCATCTACAACTTCACCGTTAATCATGATGTCAACTTTTACCAATTTTGAAGCTTTCATTCCAGAAGGTGCATAATCAAACGATGCATATCCTTTTGAAATAGATTTTAATCGATCATAAAAATCGAAAACAACTTCAGCCAAAGGCATATTGAAAATCATTTCTACTCTATGTTGAGTTAAATAGTTTTGAGATTGTAATTCACCACGTTTCTCAATACATAAACTCATTACAGGACCTACGAATTCAGATTTTGTAATGATTGCTGCTCGAATATATGGTTCTTCAACACGATTTAATCCTGATGGATCTGGTAATTCAGATGGATTATGAACCGGAATCATTTTTTCTGGATCTTTTTCCAAGTACGCTTCATACGAAACGTTAGGAACAGTTGTAATTACCGTCATGTTGAACTCACGTTCTAAACGCTCCTGAATAATTTCTAAGTGTAACATTCCTAAGAATCCACAACGGAAACCGAAACCTAAAGCAGCAGAAGATTCAGCTTCAAAAGTTAATGAAGCATCATTCAAACGTAACTTTTCGATAGAAGCACGCAAATCTTCGTAATCTTCTGTGTCAACCGGATAAATACCAGCGAAAACCATTGGTTTTACTTCCTCGAAACCATCAATAGCTTCGCTTGCAGGATTCTCAACTAATGTAATTGTATCTCCAACTTTTACCTCAGAAGCTTCTTTAATTCCAGAAATAATATAACCTACATCTCCAGTTTTAATGACTTTCTTCTCAACTTGATTCAGTTTTAATGTTCCAATTTCATCGGCACCATATTTTTTGTTGGTAGCCATGAATTTTACTTGATCTCCTTTTTTGATTTCTCCATTTACCACTTTGTAAAAAGCTTCAATTCCTCGGAAAGGATTATAAACAGAGTCAAAAATCAAGGCTTGTAACGGTGCATCTGGATCACCAACTGGTGCAGGAACTTTCTCGATAATTGTGTGTAACAATTCTAACACACCTTCACCTGTTTTTCCACTTACACGCAAAACATCTTCGGGATCACAACCAATCAAATCAACAATATCGTCTGTTACTTCTTCTGGATTTGCAGAAGGTAAATCGATTTTGTTCAAAACTGGAATGATTTCCAAATCATTTTCTAAAGCCAAATAAAGGTTAGAAATGGTTTGTGCTTGTATACTTTGTGCAGCATCTACAATTAACAAAGCTCCTTCACAAGCGGCAATCGAACGAGAAACCTCGTAAGAAAAATCCACGTGACCAGGAGTGTCAATTAAATTTAAAATATATTTTTCACCATCTTTTTCATATTCCATTTGGATGGCGTGCGATTTAATTGTGATTCCGCGTTCGCGTTCCAAATCCATATCGTCTAAAGTTTGATTTTGTAACTCACGATCAGAAATCGTGTTTGTTACT
This sequence comes from Empedobacter sp. UBA3475, assembly GCF_002378465.1. Lineage (NCBI taxonomy): Bacteria > Pseudomonadati > Bacteroidota > Flavobacteriia > Flavobacteriales > Weeksellaceae > Empedobacter > Empedobacter sp. UBA3475. The sequence goes on from NZ_DFRA01000019.1 coordinate 17,042, forward strand.
TGCAATAAACGATCGGCCAAGGTACTTTTACCATGGTCAATATGGGCGATAATACAGAAATTACGGATATTTTTCATATTCTATTTGTCGAATAGGCAAAAATAATCTTTTCCGTGCAGACTGCAAGTATTTTGAAAAATATTATGAATTATATTTTAATAAATTAACGAGAGTTGAAGTGTGTTTTTTACTAAAAAATAAATCTAGGCAATTATCCGATGAAAAAAAGTATATAATTTATCTTCTTTTACTAGACCAAATTTTTGTTTCAAACGATACTTTGTTATTCGTACACTTTTTGGTTCAATATTAAGAAGAGTTGCAATTTGTTTGGTGTCTAAACCAAGATAGATATACGAACAATATTTCAAATTAAGAGGTGTTAGTTTTTGCTTAGAATGCTCGTTTAGCGTTTTGAAAAAGTTTGAATGTAATTCTTGAATTCTAAATTTAGCACTTTCAAAATCATAATCCATTAAATTTTCTTCTCGCATAACTTGTTTTAAATTGATAGAAGAATCATTTCCATTTTTTTGTAGTTTCCGCTTGATCTTGATTGTACAAATCGATTGAATAATCAGTTGCTTTTTTCTGAAATTCAAATATAGCCGAGTCAACCTAAGTTTAGCATATTCGTTATTCCCATAATTAACGAAGCCTATATTATGTATTCAACAAAAGAAATTGTTTTTAATAATCTCTTTTGTGTTTATATGAATTTTAAACCTAATTTTATCCTTATGAAAATCAGCACAAAATGAGGAGATTACTATTTTTTGTTATTACTTTTTTTACATTTATTCAACTTTCTGCTCAAACGACTCGAAATTTGAATTTAGAGAATTGGACTTTTCAACAAAAAGGAGATTCAAAATGGCTGAAAGCTGAGATTCCTGGTTCTGTTCATACCGATTTGATGTTAAATAATATTATTCCAAATCCTTACAAAGACGTTAATGATGCAAAAGTGCAATGGGTAGAAAACGAAGATTGGAACTACAAAACTTCTTTTGATTTGACTGAAGCCGAACGAAAAGCGCAAAACATTCAGTTAAAATTTAATGGATTGGATACATATGCAAAAGTTTTTCTGAACGGAAAATTAATTCTGGATGCGAATAATATGTTTCGAATTTGGGAAGTTTCGGTCAAAGATTTACTGAAAGATAAAAATAATTTGCTCGAAATACAATTCAAATCGTCGCCTAATGAAGGAAAACGATTAGCAAATCTTCTTCCATATAAATACCAGAAGGTGAGCGTGTTTTTACTCGAAAAGCGCAATATCAGTATGGTTGGGATTGGGGACCAAGATTGGTAACGGTTGCGATTTATAAACCAATTGAACTTATTTCTTGGAATAATTTAAAACTGAATGACTTGTCTTATGAAATTGTCAAATTGGATAAAAATCAAGCGAAAGTAAAGTTTAAATTTATTATCCAATCGGAACAAAATACAGCTGTAGAAATTAATTTTAATCAGAAAATAATCACTCAAAAATTAACCAAAGGAATTAATCATTTTTCGATTGATGAAACGATTCACAATCCAAAATTATGGTGGCCAAATGGAATGGGCGAACAGTATTTATACGATTATCAATTCAAAATTAAACAAGGGAATGAACAGATATTTAAGTATTTAAAATTTGGTTTACGTACGATAGAATTGGTACAAGAAAAAGACGAAGTTGGCTCTAGGTTTTATTTTAAAGTGAATAGGGTTCCAACTTATATGAAAGGTGCAAATTATATTCCGCAAGATAATTTTGTTTCACGAGTTTCAAAAAATGATTATGAAAAGTTGATAAATAGTTCGGTTGAAGCCAATATGAATATGATTCGTATTTGGGGTGGTGGAATTTATGAGGACGATTATTTTTATGAATTATGCGACGAAAAAGGTTTGTTGGTTTGGCAAGATTTTATGTACGCTTGTGCTTTTTATCCTGGCGATCAAGATTTTCTTCACAATGTAAAACAAGAAACAATTGATCAAGTGAATCGCCTAAAAAATCATACTTCTATTGCGCTTTGGTGTGGAAATAATGAAATTGATGAAGCGTGGAAAAATTGGGGATATCAGAAACAAATGGGCTGGTCGAAACAAGATTCGTTGAGTATTTGGAAAGATTATCAAACGACTTTTCATCATATTATTCCGAATGTTTTAGATTCGATTTTACCAAAATCAGAGAATCGCTATTGGCCGTCTTCACCTTCGATTGGTTGGGGAAGAAAAGAAAGTTTGACGCAAGGAGATTCGCATTATTGGGGCGTTTGGTGGGGAATGGAACCGTTTGAAACGTATGAAAAAAAAGTTCCACGTTTTGCTTCTGAATATGGTTTTCAAGGAATGCCAACGTTGAAAACGGTGAAATCAATGTTTTCTGAAAAAGATACATTGAGTAAAAATTCTGCAATAATTTTAGCGCATCAAAAACATCCAAAAGGTTGGGAAACAATCAACGAATATATGCAGCGAGATTATGTTGTTCCGACCGATTTTGTGCAGTACAACTACGTTTCTCAATTGTTACAAGCACGCGGAATTCAGTTGGCAATTGAAGCACATCGACGTGCAAAACCTTATAATATGGGAAGTTTGTATTGGCAATTGAATGACGTTTGGCCAGTAACTTCGTGGTCGTCTTTGGATAAATTAGGAAATTGGAAAGCGTTACATTATCAAGTGAAAAGAAGTTTCGAAAATGTGCTAATTTCAGTAGAAAAAGAAGAAAATGTGTACAAAATTTATATCGTAAATGACTTATTGAAAGATTTGAAAGGAAAAGTAAAATTTTCTGTGGTAGATTTTAATGGAAATAAACATTGGACTAATGATAAAGATGTAATTATTTTATCAAATTCTTCAACCAAGATAATGGAATTAACTGATGAAATTTTGAAAGGAACTTCTTCAACTAAATGAATGTTAAAAATCAATAATATTTTTCTCCCTATTTTTAGTGAAATTTCACAAAGGATTTGGAAATGTGAATTTTATTGACTTAAATTTGCACTGATAAAAATCATAACGTATAACAATTTAATAACGAAGAAATAAAATGTTCAAAGAAACGACATATCAGTTTTTAGCTATTGCAACAGATTTTGCAATGAGCATTCTTCGTGCTTATAAATCGTAAATAATTTACTTATTATATCAAAAGCCCGGAGGATTCTTCGGGCTTTTTCTTTTATTATTCCATTCTAGATTCAGAATAACTTCTAAAAACTTCCGAAGAAGAAATAGTTAGCGCTAATTATTTCAAAATAATTATTTGCAATCAAATAATCCATTTTATGGAAGATTCAATTTTCTTTTCTACTCAATTACGAACAAAAAGAGCGAGGAAAAGAAGTGTAAAAACAACGAAAGAAAAAAATGTAAGAGAGAAATATAAACGTCAAAAAGAAATTTTTAAAGAACAAAAAGAAATTCCGCTTGTTCTTTTAAAAGAGCCGTGTCAAAAAGGTTTTGAGCGATATATTGTATTGAGAGAAGATATTAAAAAAGAAAATGAGATTGAGTTTTTTACTCAAATTCTAAAGAAAATAAATACTTCTCAATATGCAGAAACGCGAAAGTTTGTAAAAAAACGAAAACGAAACGGAAAGCGAATTTATGTTCAGAGAATTCAAGAGTTGAAACAATTGCAACCTTACGAATATTCAGGTCCGTATTCAATTTTGAATGATGAAGAACGTCTATATTTTGTGTGTATTCAGGTGTATGATCCCAAGACAAAACGTTTCAAAGGAATTTATGAATTTCTACAACCGTGGCGTTTTCGATTGATTATAAAACCAAATATGATTACGTATTACAAACCGCTTGATATTGATTTGAAGCGCGAAGAAGCGCAAATCGATCATTTTTTTGACAAGTATAAAAATCAAGGAATCCTTTTAAAGAAAATAGTTGGAGGAGGGTATTCGTATGAACGAAAACCAAAATTTAAAAATCCTTTTACAAAAAGGAAATTTTTTAATAATAAAAATTTAGCGATTGAAATCGCTGAAATGCTGATGGAAAAAGAACATCAGTTATCTAAAAGATATTAATCATGGGAAATAAAATCTCTGGAAAGGACTTTATAAAAATAGGCTTTCCAAAATATAATTCGATCAATATTGCAATTGGGCAAATTCATCGATACAGAAAAAAAGAAAAGAAACAAACGATTATTAACGAAGCAAAAGAAGTTTTACTTGAGCCAGAAAAATACATCGGTCACGGAATTTGGGGAAAAGTTGCGGAAGGATTAATAAAACCAGTTGAGGTTAGATTACAAGAATTAAAAACAACGCGTTCACCTTTTTCGATTTTTGGAGAAAATGAAATTGACGAGCAAGCAAAATTTCAATTATATGATGCATTGAAATTGCCAATTTCGGTAAAAGGAGCTTTGATGCCAGATGCGCATTCGGGGTATGGATTGCCAATCGGAGGTGTCTTAGCGACGGATAATGCGGTGATTCCTTATGGAGTTGGTGTGGATATTGGTTGTAGAATGAGTCTTTCGGTTTACGATTTGCCAGCTAGTTTTTTGAAAGGAAAATCGCATCAATTGATTCAGATTTTGCAAGATCATACCAAATTCGGAATGTATGAAACGCATAAACTAAAAGCGGATCATGAAATTTTTGAACGTTCTATTTTTGATGAAATTCCAATCTTGAAAAGTTTAAAAACAAAAGCTTATCAACAATTAGGAACTTCTGGTGGAGGGAATCATTTTGTTGAATTTGGGATTGTGAAATTAGATGAGGTAAAACCTGAATGGAACTTGATTCCAGGAGAATATTTGGCTGTTTTATCGCATAGTGGTTCGCGTGGTTTGGGTGCAAATATTGCAAAACATTATACGTATTTGGCGACGAAACAATGTCCACTTCCGAAGCAAGTTCAGCATTTGGCTTGGTTAGATTTGGACACGTACGATGGCCAAGAATATTGGGCAGCGATGAATTTGGCTGGCGAATATGCCAAGGCTTGTCACGATGATATTCACCGAAGAATTGCGAAAGCTTTGGGAAAACGTATCGTTTTTAACATCGAAAATCATCACAATTTTGCGTGGAAAGAAATGGTTGAAGGAACGGAACGAATTGTTCATCGTAAAGGAGCGACGCCAGCTGGAAAAGGAATTTTAGGAATTATTCCAGGTTCGATGACCGCGAACGGTTACATTGTTGAAGGTTTGGGAAATGAATTGAGTATTAATTCGGCTTCGCATGGTGCGGGACGAAAAATGTCGCGTGCGAAATGTAAATCAACAATTACTAAAAGTTTTATGAATTCACAATTGAAAGATGCAGGAATTGAGCTGATTGGCGGAAGTGTAGATGAAGCACCTTTGGCATATAAAAACATAAAAACGGTGATGAATTTACAGACTGAATTAGTGAAAGTGTTGGGAACTTTTACACCGAAAATTGTACGAATGGATAAATAATGATGAGGAAAAAAATTATTCAACTTACATCGGGTAGAGGACCAGCGGAATGCAATTTTGTGGTGACTAATGTTTTTAAAAAGTTTTCGGAAGCGTGCACAAAATCTGAAATTAAGTTTGACATAATTGAAAGAGAAATGGATAAAGATTTTCATCAACTTTCATCTGTGATTATAGAACTTGAAGGAAATGATTTAAACACGTTTTTAAAAACTTGGCTTGGAGCAATTTTATGGATTGGTAAAAGTCCATACCGAAAATTTCATCAACGAAAAAATTGGTTTATTGGTTGTTTTGAATTAGAAATTCCGAAAGAAAATTCAATCAATCCGAATGAAATTATATACCAAACAATGCGAAGCTCTGGAAATGGTGGACAAAATGTAAACAAAGTAAATTCGGCTGTTCGTGCGATACATCAACCAAGTGGAATTTCGGCTGTTTCGATGGATTTACGTTCACAACATCAGAACAAAAAAACTGCAACAACTCGTTTGTTATTGAAATTACAAGGATTTGAAACCAATAAATTGAAGGACTTGGTTCAAAAAAAATGGAATAATCAAACGTCTATTGCAAGAGGGAATCCTGTGAAAATATTCAGAGGAGATAAATTTAGTGAATAAAAAAAAGCCGCTCAATGAGCGGCTTTTAGTTTATTTTTTCAAGATTGCTTGGATAATTCCTTCCAAATTTTCATTGAATTCGAGCAGTTGAGAAAAAACTTTATCGTCTTTATTCAAGCCGCCGTGCTTATTATTTTTGACAAACGTTGCTTTTATCGTTTCCCAACGTTCTTTTTCTTCAGAAGTCATCAAATCTGCAATTTCTTTTAAACGCAAAAGATTCGATTCTGTGTCGGTTGTCAACGTTTGCGATTCACTTTCGTAATGCGCCAAAATCGTTTCATTAATTTCTTTTTCGTTCATCATCGGAACAATTTTCGAAACTAATTTTGACATATTTCTGTACGAACCTTGCATCTTGAAAGGCGGTTCAGTTCTGTAATCATCTTGCATTGCCGCACTTGTAATATAATTTTGATTGACTTTTACGACTACATTTCTAATCTTAATTACATGTTTCAAAACAGCAATAAAATCATCAATTTCTTGTTTCAAATAATTGCCTTCCAAATCTGGAAGTTGTTCTTGATTTTCGGTTACAAAATTTGTTAACTTGTAAAAATCTGTCAAACTTTTCGAAGCAATTTTATCCAAATATGGATTATCGCCTGTCGCATTTTCAATCAAACTCAAGTTGAACAACGTTTCCGTATCACCAATTACATCACCCAAATTATACACATCAGCACGATTGGCCAACATATCCGGAATCTGAAATTTAGAACCGCTTTCCGTATATGGATTTCCAGCCATTACAATACAAAAACGTTTTCCACGTAAATCGTAGGTTTTACTTTCTCCTTCAAAAATTCCATCAATTTTTCGCTGTCCATCGGCTAATGAAATAAATTTCTGTAAAAATTCTGCACTCAAATGCTGAATATCATCCAAGTACAACATTACATTATCCGCCATTTCAAACGAAAGATTGATCTTTTTCAATTCTTCTCTTTCTCCAGAAGTTTTGGCTTCGATTGGATCGATTGACGTAATGTTATGTCCAATTGTTGGTCCATTCACTTTCACAAAATGCAAGCCCATTGTTTTGGCTAAATATTCCATCAAGGTTGTTTTTCCATAACCTGGCGGAGAAATTAATAACAACATTCCCATACGAGCGGTGCGTTTGTTTTCGCCTGCTGTTCCTAATTGTTTGGCTAAATTATTTCCGATTAAAGGAAAATAAACTTCGTTGATTAATTTATTTCGGACAAATGAAGTCAAAACTTTTGGTTCAAATTCTGCGATTTTTAAATCTTTCTCGTAAGTTTTCGAAATTTCTTCTTTCAGCTTTTGGAATGATTTAAAATTTGGAACATCAACAGTTGAAAAATGCTCTAATTTTGAAATGATTTCATGATAATTTTGTGTGTAAATTCCGTCAACAATTACCGCATGATTTCCTTTCAAATCTTCAATTTTGATGACAGAATTTCCATCATTTATATGATATTGATCTTTCGAAAATAAAAGTATTGTTGCTACTTCATTCATCACATTTCTATATGACGAATAATTTTCGTTTTCATCTATAAATGAATGAATCCAGTTTTCGATCAAGTAAAATTTTTCGGTAGAAGAAAATTGTTGATCTTCAATCAATGCATTAAAATCTTCCGAATTTTTATTTTGTTCTAAATAATTTACAAACTCTTTTTGAAATTTTTCAGCTTCTCTACTCATTGAAAAAGCTTGATATTTCGTGAAAGTTGTAAATAAATAGTGAGAAACTTTTTCTGATGATGTTTGTGATTTATCCCATTCTGTTTCCCAATTTTCAAAAAGCGATTTGATTTCATTTAGAATGTTTTCAAAACGATTTGAATTCGGAAAATTTTTCAAAATTAATTGAGCAGAATTAATCATCGCATTCAATTTTTCTTGCAAATTATTTTCTAAAGAATGCCAAAAAACTTGAGCAGTTGTGCGTGTTTGAGCATCAAATTGCAACACATCTAATTTAGAATTGACGTGCACTAATTCAGTGAAAATTCGAAGTGCGTCAAAATTATGCACACCTTTTATATAACCTTCCGAATAATTTTGTTCAATGATTTGATTGATGAATTTTTCAGCATCGAAATCTTTTTCATTTCTCGCTAAAAAAGCTTGATAAGCCAAATATTCAGCGCGATAAACCAATTGATTTTCCGAAACAAATTCTTGATTCCAAATATCTTGATAACGATAAATTTCTTCGTTTTTAACTTTTTGATAGAAACTTGTTCCTGTTAAATGATAAAATAATTCGTTGTTACGATTCATTAAAGTCAGCGCTAATTGCTGCGTATTGACCGTAAATTTATTTTGTCCGAGCGCAATAATATTTTGTCCATCAACAAAAAGTTCGGTTTTATCTCGTAAAACGCGAAGCGTATCTTCTTGCGATTTTTTCAAGAGGTTTTCAAGATTTTCGGCTTTCGAAACATCTTTCAAATCCTTTAATTCTTGAATAATTTGACGCATTTTGTCAATCATTAAATCCGAAGAATAAAACGCTAAAATTTCTTCTTTTTCTGAAAAAGTTTTGGATTTGTTTTCGATATTTTTCAAGACGCGCAAACCAATTTGCTCTAATGAATTGGTGCGTTTGTTGGTTTGTTCAACCAATTGTTCGCGCTTCGAATTGAACGCTTTGATAATTTCGTCGCGTTTATCTGCAATTTTTAAAGCGAAATCATCAAAATCTGAAAATTTACTTTCTAATTCTTCGAGCTGAACAATAATTTTTGTATTGTATTCTTCTGTTTTTTCGGCAGTTGTTGATAACTCTAAAAAATTGACTACACTTTGTTCCAATAACGTAATTTGAGCAGAAAATTCGGCAACCGCTTCTTTACTTTTTAAATCAGAAGTTTGACGTGTTAATTGCGCACGAACTTCGTTAAGCGAAGCAAAAATGACAGAAATTTTCTCAATAATTTTTGTCGTTTGTGTAGCGTCTTCAATTTTTAAACTGTTCAGAATATCAATCAATAATTCTAATTCGGAAGCAATTTTAAGACAAGCTTCTTCGATAACTTTCGCATCAATGACTTTTTCGATAGAAGCTACTAAGTTTTTCTGTTCAGCAACTTTTTCTTCGTATGGAATTAGTGCTTCATCCAATAAAAGAAACTCAATTGTTTTGGTTGATAAATTTTCGTTTACCTCTTGCAATCGGTTTTCTAATTCTTGAACACGCTCTAAATTGATGTAGCGAATTGAACGTAAATCAATAACTTTTCCTTGAATTTTACGAGCCTCAGCTAAATGTTCAACCAATAAATCCAATTGATTGTACGTTGTGCTATTTACTTTGAAAACGATTTCTTCAATCGATTCTTCCGTTTTTTCTAAGGTTTCTTGCGCAAATTTTTTCTGAATTTGAACTTTAGCAAATTCATCAATCGCTGTATTGGCAACTGTTTTTATTTCTAATAAAGGAACAGCAAGCTCAAAAGTCTCTTGATCATTAATCCAAAAATAGCCATCTACAATATTATTCGCTTTTTTTACAATGTCCTCGTATAAACCTTCGTACGAATCTTCTTTGTTGATTAATTGAATAACCTCCTGAGATTCAGCCATTGCTTTCACAATGTCTTTGTTCCCAATTTTATATAATGGATGATTTGTTTTCTCTGTATTTTCAATCAAACGTTCAACATAAGGTGTTTGCCAAATTTGAACTTGATGATGTCTTGTCGCTTCTTCTTCGGTGCGGAAATAAATTAAACTTCCATCTTTAAAAATCGTAAAACCATTACAAACTATAGGTGTTTCCACAGTTTGTTGAATGATATTGTACGATAAAAGAATGTATGTATTGGTTTCATCTTGATTGAAAATGTACATAAAATCTTCTCCGTTCGGAGAATTTACACGACGGAAAAATTGAAAATGCTCTAAATTATTATTATCGAAAAGATGATACGTTCCGTTTTGTAAATAATAACCATTCGAAAAAATTAAACCTTGATTATCGGGTAACAGAACTGCTGCATCTAAAAGTGCAGGAATGTTGATAACTTCTTTGGTGCGAACATTGTAAATATAGGCTCTGAAATCTTCTTGAAACGGTTTTATTTTAACCGCAATTAGATTTCCTAAATCGGCATAATAATATTCGGCATCGTCTAATTGTTGATCTAAATGTGTCACTTTTTCAGTGAAAATTCCTTTTCCTGAATCCGTATTATCTTCAATTTTAAAAGTAATATCACCACCAATTGCTTCGATAAAAATCTTATCTAAAATAGAAATATGTGGAAACTTTCCTAATCGACGATCATCGATAGAAGTTTTTTGCCATTCAAAATCAAATTGATCTGCTTTTTTTACTTCGTGAATGCTGCGATCATCTTGATAAATTAATTTTCCATCTTTGATTAACCATTTAAACGCTTTTAAATCTTGTGCGCTTTTACTGGTTTGGAAAACCATGTATAAATAATTATCTGTTCTACGAAATTTAGAAAAGATAGAATCGCGGTAATATTTATATAAATTCTGAAAATCTGTAAAGAAATTCTGATCGTTAATTAAGTCGAGAGGTTGAGGTATAAATTGATTTTCTTGAAACAGATAAATACTAAAAACATCGCTCAACTGAATGTCTGTGCGTAAACCGAAATGCACGTTGTACCCAAAAATACACAATTTATCGAACGCGATAATTCCACGTGAAATACAAGTGTTTTCTGTCGTAATTCTTTGGTTTGCGCTTAATGCAAAATTGGTAGAATTGAATACCTCTTTACGAGCTTCGTTCAATTTCGTTAATCTTTCTGAAAGAAAATCTTTTTGTGTAAGAAGTCTTTTTCGGATGATTTCGTACGCGCCTGCATCAAGCGTTTCGGTAACGTTAATATTTTTTTCTTCTTGCATTAAATTAAAATCTAAAAGGTGATTAAACGTGTTGATAAGAGCGATTGAAACGGTAAAATTTCAATCACTCTATTGTTGTTTAATGGATTAACCTATTTTTTTATTTGAAACACCTAACTGATTCGCAATTCCGAAAAGAGAATTGATAAATCCTGTGTCTTCGTTGTTTCCAGAAGCCGAAGCAGCTTGCTGTAATTTAATTAATGCAGCAGTAATTGTTAAGTTTTTGATGTCGTTTGACGAAATACCATATTTATCGGCAAGACTTCTCACTTTTCCAGCTAAATTGCTTCCACCATCTTCGTCAATCAACGCATTTTTGATATCTGTTGCATGTTTAGAATTGTCGATTAAATGGTCGAAACCTTTTGCATTCGAAACTTGTTTGACAATATTTTCGAAGAACATTGTTTCTCCACCAACAATGTCAATTTTCGCAGATTTTAATGCAGTTGATAATACTTCAGCTTGCGCTCCAGCAATATCTTTTTGAATGTTAATATGCGCCAATTCGATGTCTTTTTCTTTTTGTAATTGAAGTTTGAACTCTTCGTGCTCTTTTCCAACACCGTCCAATTTCTTCATTGCTTCTGCTTTTTCCTCGATTCCTTTCGCTTCTGCTAACGCTTTCTCGCGTACAACTTCCGCCTGTGCTAAACCTTCTTTACGCAACGCTTCCGCTTTTTTCTCGATAACAGATGCTTCTACAGTTCCTTGTTTCTCTTCCGCTTCTGCTTTCGCAACCATTACTTCTGCTTCAGATAAACCAATTGCAGCTTCTTCTTTGGCTTGTGCTTCAGCAATAATTTTACGTGCTTCCGCTTCTTTTGCAGATGCTTCTTTTTTCGCTTCCGCATCAATCAATAACTCTTGTGCTTTACGTTCTGCAACTTGTTTTTGTGCATCGGCTTCGATAACTTGACGAGCAGCTTCTTGTTCAGCAGCAATTTTAGATGCCTCCGCAGCTTTTACAGTTTCGATTAAACGCTCTTCGGCTTCTTGAGATGCAGCAATAATTCCGGCTTGTTTCTGACGTTCAACTTCACGGTAAACTTCAACGTCTTTTACACCTTGTTGCTCTTCAATTACGCCTTTTTCTAAAAGAACACGTTCTTTGATAACGCCTTGAATATTTTTCTTCTCAACTTCGATTGAACGTTCTTTATCAATCTGCGCTAAAGTCACAATTCGTTCACGTTCTGTTTGCTCCAAAGCGCGATCTTTTTCAACGCGTTCCGTTTCGATAGCATCAGTACGAACTTTATTTTTTTCTGCGATAATAATTTGACGCAATTTATTTTCTTCTTGAACTGCTAATTGCTCTTCTGTTGTAATACGAACAGATTCAGCTTTTAGACGTTCTTCTTCACGAACTTTTGCAATTTCTGCTTCTTCACGTGCTTTTATATTTTCGATTTCTCTGCGTTGACGCTCTTCTTTTTCGGCTAATTGACGCTCTAATTCTAAGATTGCTTCACGTGCTTCAACGTTTTGTTTTTTGATTACTTTTTCTTCTTCACGACGAATTAAATTGGCGTTCATATTTTGTTGAGCCGTTAATTCAGTGATTTTTTTGATTCCTTCAGAATCTAAAATATTGTCTGGACTTAAAAATTGTAATTCAGTTTGTTCTAAATAATCAATTGCACAGTCATCTAAAATATATCCATTCAAATCTGTTCCGATGATATTTAAAATTTCATCTCTAAATTCACGTCGAGCTTCGTATAATTCGATAAAGTCGAATTTTTTTCCGACAGTTTTTAAGGCTTCTGAGAATTTTGCTTCGAAAATACTTTTTAATGTTTCTGGTTCTGATGCTCGTTCTGTTCCTAAATTTTGAGCAACATTGATGACATCATTCACCGATTTATTAACTCGAACAAAAAACGCAACTTTGATATCTGCACGAATATTATCTTTACAGATTAAACCGTCGTGCTGTTGACGAGCAATGTCAATTTTTTTGATTGAAATATCCATAATTTCCATTTTATGAAAAACAGGAATTACGTACATTCCTTTGTTGAAAGCTACTTGCGAACCTCCAACACCAGTACGAACGATAGCTTTTCCTTGAGGAACTTTTTTATAGAAAACGCTTAAAACGACGATAAATGCAATAAAGATGAAAACGATAACACCAACTGCTAAAAGAATAAAATTTGTCATGAGATAGTTTTTATTAGTTTTTGATTGATTTAATGAATAATTAAGGTTAAAATATCTTCGATAATAAACGAAGTAAGTTGAAATATTAGTGTCATGATTGTGTTAAATGTTGTTTAAGGTTATGTGTTTGATGACGAAGTAATAATGATTTGCAGGCGATTCGTCGGTGATAATAATGGTGTCTCCAAAATTAATTTCTTCGCCATTTTGACTTTTGATGTTAAGCGTAATGATATCTTTCTCGATTTGAAATTCGGCAGAACCTATTTTATCACCCATTATTTTAGACTTCGATTTTCCGACTCTTCCGATAAAATCTGTTTCCTCTTCTCCGTGATAGCCTAATTCTGCATAAACTTTTACAAGAGGTTTTGTAATCCAATGCATCATAAAATAAGCGATGATGAAAACTGGAATTAAGATTAAAACTGAATACAATCCTAACTTGCTTAATCCAAAAACAATCGAAGAAATAATGGTAATCACCCAACTGATAAATTTGAACAAAGTAATAATTACCATTAAGGGAACTTTACCAACATTGATAAATTCTAAACATTTTGCCCAAAAACCTGGTTCGTGATGTACGTCTGCATCTGCATCGTGGTCGGCGTCAATTTCGTGGTGGGCATCAACATCATTGATGTCTCCGATATGAAAATCAGAATCTGTTCCAAGATCAATTCCGTCACCAGCTAACAGTTGAAATACCCAATAGACAAGAGAAAATCCCATCAAAATGGTCATAATTCCGTTGGCCAATGGATTAAAAAGAAGGTCTAAAATTTCGGTCATTTAGTGTTAATTTTTAATGTTAAATAGCTCTTCTGAATGTATAATAAATAATTTTCGTTGTGCTGTTGATGGAAAGCGGAGTGGAAGTGATTAATTCCCAGCCTTCATTTCCATATTTATTTAGTAAATCATCCAAAAATGTTTTATCTATTTTGATAGAAAATAAGCCAGCGTTAGGCATTATTTCTATTGTTTTGTATTCATATTTAGATGCCATAGTTTTGATTTTTTAAAAGAGATTAATTTACTAAAAATTTTATAGAAATAATTCACTATAAAAAGTGATTTATTCTTGATTTTTCGACTGAATTTTTAGCTTTAAAGCTTCTAATTCATTTTGAATCAAATCACCTTTCAAGGTTTCGTTAATTTCGTCATCAGCGGTTTTCGAATTGTCCGCTAAACTTCCGTAAGCTTGTGCAAGTGCTTCGTCTTCTTCTACTTTGGCTTTCATGCGTTCTAACATGCTAATTGTGCTATTCGCATCAATTTTTGCCATTTGTTTGTTTACTTGTTTTGTGGCATCAGCAACTTTTACACGAGCTTTTAATGTTGTTAATTCATTTTCCCATTTATTAATGTTGAATTTAAGAACCTCAACGTTTTTGTGCACTTCATTTGCAGATTTTTCATGAATAATCACTTGATTTTCTAATTCAGTAATTTCTTCTAACAATTGATTTTTTAAGCTCAAAGCTTCTTTCGCTAAATTTTCGGCTTGTTCAATTGTAATTTCATTTCGCTCAGCTTTTTCTAACAAAAGAATTGCTTTTCGTTCATAATCTGCAGCTTCTTCTTTCTTTTTGTCGACGCTATTTTGCGAACGAATTGCCATTGCTTTTACCTTTGCGTAAGCCTCTAATGATTGATTAAGATCGTCGCGCATTTCGCGAATTCCTTGTTCTGTCATTTTGATTGGGTCTTCCATTTTTTCGACAACCGAATGTATTTCCGCTTGTCCAATTCTAAAAATACGTTTGAAAATATTCATAGTGATATTGTTTTATTGTTTAGAAAATTCGATTAATTGAGCAGAATATTCGCTCATCAATAAGCTCAAAGAATTTAACGTTGCTTCAAATTCGTTTTGATCAAGATTCGCAATTTGAAGTGTGTAACGATAAATAACTTTTTTTCCGTCTTCTGTTATTGCAAAAGCACCATGAATGATATCGCGATTTTTCATCAACAACGCTTTTAGCATTTCCAGATTATCATTTGTAATTGTAAATAAATACAACTCGAAAATGATAACAGGTGGTGCAATTCCTACAATCAGATTTTGAACACCATCCAATAAATTTTCAATCATAAAAACACCCTCTTTTTCGTCTTTGTAAGTGATGGTGTAATTGATGTTTTGAATAAAATTTTCAATCTTCGAAAAATAATTCATTTTGTTGTTATTAGTGTTTTTTGTAATTTGTTTCCATAAAATTAAACAATTTGCTAAAATAATTAGCAAATAAAAGTGTTAAAATTTTAAATAATGACAAAAATAGGTGAAAATATAAAGAAATTAAGACAAGTTAAGAACTTAACTCAACAGGCTTTTGCTGATTTGTTCGAAGTTAGTAGAGGGAATATTTCATCTTATGAAGAAAAACGTGCAGAGCCACGAATTGAAACAATTTCTCAAATTGCTAAATATTTTAGCATTCCAATAAGTCATTTGATCGAAAAAAACTTAACAGTTAACGAAATATTACACTTTGATAACTATTTTGAGGAAGCTGATATGTTACGAAATGTTAAAAATTTGAGCGCGATTCCTTTTTTATCACGAGAAATAATTCAGTTAAAAAAAGAATTATTTTCTAATATAGAAAATTATCCGTCGATTTACTTTCCAATCTATAATTCGCATCAGTTTATTGCGTTAGAATATTCTTCGGGTATCGCTTCACCTATCGATTTTACAGAAGAAGAATCGTCTATTTTATTTTTTGAACATTTGGAAGTGGAAAATTTACATTTGGTAAATGATAAGTTTGGTTTGTATTTGAATGATGATGAAATTTTTGTTGGGAAGTTTACTCAACACGAAAATCAATTGATTTTGGAATTAAATCAATGGAAACAAATTATTTTTGATGTTGAAAATATTCAGCACTTTTATCAGTTTTATGCTGTTTATAAGAAGGTTTAGAAATAATTTTTATAAGTAAGATTGTTTTCTAAATATTAGATGTTTCTACATCGTTTGACTCGCTCAACATGACAAGAAAATCCAATCTAGGCTGATAATTAATGTCATGTCGAGGAATCGAGACATCTCTTCTAAAAACTTATAATTTACTACTCAAGACTTTTAAACTTTAATATAAATCTTCTTTTTATCTAATAAATAAGCTAACCACCAAAAGAAAGCTAAGAAAATTAGCGAATAAACAAATGAACCAATTTCTGGAATTCCAGGAATTTTAGCGCAAACATTTTCGTAGAACCAACCCAATGGTGAAATGAATTTGATTTCTCTTTTGTCGTTTAAACCAGCTTCAATTCTGATTAAACCTAATAATCGAGGTAATAATCCGCTCAAAACAAAGATGAATAAAGGATTTTTTCCAAAAACATCAAAGAATTTCATGAAACCATTTTTGATGCCTAAAATTTCGATGAACCAAATCATTGATCCAATTGTCAAAATTGCTAAACCAGTTGTGTTGAAAACATAAGAACTGCTCCAAATCTTTTTATTGTACGGAAAATCCCATTGCCAAACGTAACCAATTGTCAACGCAATTGTTCCTAAAACAAATAAGCCAGCTAACATTTTATATTGCGGATTGTCAGTTTTTGGTAAAGGACGATTCAACCAATTGATATTTCCTTGTTTCTGAATATAATCACCAACCAAATACCCAAATAAAACCTGTGGAATAGTAGAAATTGTACTGAAAATTCCTTCGGGATCAAACGGTACTCCTTCTCCTTTGTAAATATGCGCTAAACCAAGCAATTGATTATCAATTTTAGTTCCGATAAAACCTTCTAATGAATAAGGGGTAGAAGTTCCAAGTCCGAAAGTTAAAACCCAATAAAGTAGAAGAATCGCACAACTTATCAATAAAACTTGTTTTTGTTTAAAATAAAAAGCAATCACCGAAGCGAAAAAATAAGCAATTGCAATTCGTTGTAAAACGCCCATTATTCGGATTCCGCTTTCTTCTGAATCTTTCCATGCTTTGAAAATAAGTTCATTATTATCCCACTTGAAAAATGGCCACCAATTGATGAATAATCCAATTCCGAAAATTAGAATTGTTCGTTTTATTACTTTTTGCCAGAAAATTTGTTGAGGTTGTTGTTGTAATTTTGGAATCATAAAAGCCATTGCATTTCCTAAGGCAAACAAAAAGAAAGGAAAAACCAAATCTGTTGGTGTGCATCCGTGCCATTCTGCATGCTCCAAAGGATCGAACATAGCCGACCAAGTTCCTGGATTATTTACCAAAATCATCAACGCAACAGTTGCGCCACGAAAAACGTCTAATGAATAATAACGAGCTGCTTTCATCTCTTTTGTGTTAATGTTTTAAAGATATAGATTTTTTAAATTTTTTGGAAAAATGCTTTTCAAAAAGATACTAGATTATTCCTTACCTTTAATTGTCAATAACAAACAATAAATAAAATGAGAACGGAGTCTGATTTATTAGGAGAATTACAAATTCCTGAAACGGCTTATTATGGTGTGCAAACGCAACGTGCCATTAATAATTTCAAAATTTCCAATAACTATTTGTCACATTATCCCGAATTTGTAAAAGCGCTTGGTGTTGTGAAATTAGGAGCAGCGCAAGCCAATCACGAATTAGGAATTTTATCGAAAGAATTATTTGATGCGATTTCTTTTGCTTCGAATGAGTTAATAGCTGGTAAATATACAGAGCAATTTCCAATCGATATGATACAAGGTGGTGCGGGAACTTCTACAAATATGAATGCAAATGAAGTAATTGCAAATATTGCTTTGGAGTATTTAGGAAAACAAAAAGGAGAGTATCAATTTTGTTCGCCAAATGATCATGTAAACCTTTCGCAATCTACGAATGATGCCTATCCATCTGCTTTGAAATTAGCATTATTTAATATGAATAAACCTTTGGTTGAGGCATTAACTTCGTTGTATGAGGCACTTGATAAAAAAGGGAAACAATTTGGTAATGTTATAAAAATGGGACGTACGCAATTGCAAGATGCAGTTCCAATGACGCTTGGGCAAGAGTTTGAAGGTTTTTCGAATACATTACATAAAGAAGTTGATAATTTAAACCGAATTGCTGCCGAATTATTAGTAATTAATATGGGTGCAACTGCAATTGGAACTGGATTGAATGCTGTTCCAGGTTATGCACAATTGTGTACAACTAAAATAGCTGAAATCATGAATGAAGATGTTTCGTTGGCTGATAATTTAGTTGAAGCAACTTCGGATACAAGCTCGTTTGTGGATTATTCATCAGCTTTGAAACGTCTTTGTGTGAAGTTGTCGAAAATTTGTAATGATTTACGTTTGTTAACATCTGGTCCGAGAACAGGTTTGTTCGAGATTAATTTACCTCCAAAACAACCAGGATCTTCGATTATGCCAGGGAAAGTAAATCCAGTAATTCCAGAAGTAGTGAATCAAGTTTGTTTTAAAGTGATTGGAAATGATTTATCAATAACAATGGCTGCCGAAGCTGGTCAATTACAATTAAATGTAATGGAGCCAATAATTGGTTTTTCGATTATGGAATCGATTCAATATTTAACAAATGCGATGAATACGCTACGTGTTGAATGTGTGGATGGAATTACAGCAAACGCAGAACATTTGAAAAATGAAGTACAAAATAGTATTGGAATTGTTACAGCTTTAAATCCTTACATTGGTTACAAAGCAAGTACAAAAATTGCGAAAGAAGCTTTAGAAACAGGAGGAGGTGTATATCAATTGGTCTTAGATCACGGTTTATTGTCGAAAGAACGTTTGGACGAAATCCTTGATCCTAAAAATATGCTTGGTCCACATATCTAGAAGTTGTGAGTTAGTAGTTATGAGTGATAAGTTTTGAAAAAATAAATTAATAATGAAACCTTCGAATCTTCTAAAAATAGAAACATTAAACGATGAATGGCTAGATAAGGATGTGATTATTTTACATGCTTGTTTTCAGATTTTATGCGATTGTATTGAAAAAGAAAATTTATTTACAAGTCATGTTGATTGGATGTATGATGATGAACATAAAAATGCAAAAATTGAAATTGAAAACTTATATAATTGGTGGAATAAACGTAAGCTCGATAATGATAATTTAGAAAATAATCAATATGAAGAAGATAATCAAATGTTGAAAAAATTAATAGAGTTTAGACAATATCTTTGGACTTGATTTAATTAAAAAATTATGAGTAATGAGTTCAGAGAAAACTTAGAACTTGTTACTCATAACTTAAAACTTATTTTAATATCCGTGTAAATTCACATTATCAGTTGGAAGTAAATCAACTTTTTTACCCATTTTTTTCTGAATGATTTTGAAATGATGCAAATCTTCTTCTGTAATCAAACTAATGGCTTTTCCGTTTGCATTTGCACGACCTGTACGCCCGATTCTGTGCACATAATCTAAAGGCGAACGAGGTAATTCGTAATTAATAACAGTTGGTAAACCTTCGATATGAATTCCGCGTCCAATCAAATCTGTTGCAACCAAAACTTTAATATCACCTAGTTTAAAATCTTCCAAATTATCCATTCTAGCGCCTTGGGATTTCTTACTGTGAATCGCCATTGCAGAGATTTTATTCTTTTTTAATTTTTCTACTAAATTATCTGCAGTTCGTGTCGAAGAAACAAAAACCAAAACTTGTTCTAAGTTTTCAGATTTGATTAAATAACGTAAAAAAGGACCTTTTGTTTCGGCATCAACTTTATAAGCAACTTGTTCGATTTGTTCCAAATCAATTTCTTGTTTTTTGATTTCAACAACAATTGGATCAATACTTAATGTAGATTTTATTTCATCAATTTTATCATTCAAAGTTGCAGAAAATAGAATTGATTGTTTCTTTTTCGGAACACTTTTCAAAATTCGGTTCATCTCATCTCCAAATCCTAATTGGAACATTTTGTCTGCTTCGTCAATCACCAAATATTGCAATTGATCCAATGATAACGCATTATGATCCATCAAATCCAATAAACGACCAGGAGTTGCAATCAAAACTTCAGTTCCATATAAATTCTTCATTTGTGGATTAATTGAAGTTCCACCATAAACAGCTTGTGTTTGTACTTCGCGACGTAAAGCAGTTTGTAATCCTGCAAAAGTTTGTTCAATCTGAACTGCTAATTCACGTGTTGGAACTAAAATTAACGCTTTTATATTACGAGATTTTTCGTACGATTGATGCTGAATTTTTTGTAGCAAAGGCGCAACAAAACACAAGGTTTTTCCAGAACCAGTTTTTGCAATTCCCATCACATCTTTTCCTTTTAAAATAGATGGAATTGTTTCGGTCTGAATTTCAAAAGGTTTTAAAAATCCAAGTTTTGTAATTGCTTTTGATAAATATGGTGATAATCCTAAATTTTCGAATGACATAAATTGATATAAGACTGCAAAGGTAGAGATTAAATTTGAATGATATTTTAGGAATAATTACTCGTTTAATTATTTTTAATCGTGATGATAATGAAAGTTTTAAAATCGTTTCTGAAATATTTCTAAAAATCTTTTTAGAAACAGTCAAATTATCGAAACAACGATTGAAAACAGAAATAATTTCTGTTTAAAACTTTATTAAAAGCTTTTTGCTTAATAAAACTATCGTTAACTTTGATTCTTATGAAAAAAGATCAGTCTAAGATAATTCGTGAGCAAGCGCCAAGATCTGCTACTCGCGAGCATTCGGTTCCATTATATTTAACATCAAGTTTTATTTTTGATAGCGCAGAGCAAGGACGTGCAATTTTTGCAGAAGAAGAGCAAGGTATGGTTTATTCACGTTATGCAAATCCAAATACAACAGAGTTTATTAATCGCGTTTGTGCTTTGGAAAAAGCAGATGCAGGTTTAGCTTTTGCTTCGGGAATGGCTGCTGTTTTTGCATCTTTTGCTTCGTATATAAAAAGTGGAGATCATATTGTATCGAGTCGTGCAATTTTTGGTTCTACACATCAATTAATTACGCAATTATTTCCGCGTTGGGGCGTAACTTATACATATGTAGAAACGCCAAATATCGAGGATTGGGAAAAAGCAATTCAATCAAATACAAAAATTGTTTTCTTAGAATCGCCTTCAAATCCTGGATTAGAATTATTTGATTTAGAATCTTTGGCAAAATTGAAAGAAAAACATCCGAATGTTATTTTTGCAATTGACAATTGTTTCGCAACACCATATTTACAACAACCTTTGCAATTTGGATTTGATTTATCTATTCATTCTGCAACAAAATATATGGACGGACAAGGTCGAGTTTTGGGTGGAGTAGTTGTAGGGGAAGAAGAATTAATCAACGAAATGATGTTTTTTATTCGTCATACAGGTCCAGCGATGTCAGCTTTTAATGCATGGACAATTTCTAAAAGTTTAGAAACGTTGCCACTTCGTATGGATCGTCATTGCGAAAATGCGTTGGCGTTGGCAGAAGCTTTGGAAAATCATGCTGAAATTGCAGATGTAAAATATCCATTTTTACCATCGCATCCGCAATATGAGTTGGCGAAAAAACAAATGAAAAGCGGGGGTGGAATCGTAACATTTGAAGTGAAAGGAGGAAAAGAACGTGCTTTCAGATTTATTGATGCATTAGAAATGATTTTATATACGTCTAATTTAGGGGATTCGAGATCGATTGCAACGCATCCAGCAACTACAACTCACGCAAAATTATCAGATGCAGAACGTGCAGATTTGGGAATTAGGCCAGGCTCTATTCGTTTATCAGTCGGTTTGGAGGATAAAGTGGATATTATCGAAGATATTTTGCAAGCGTTAGAAAAAACTAAGGTTTAATTAATTTATTGATTAGTTGTTGATTAAATATAAATTTTAATAATTTATTCATTTCAGCACGGACTTTGCTTATTCTAAACGAAAGTTTAGAATATGAAGAAGTTTTTAATTTTTGGTTTTGCGTTGTTTACAATGTCAAGTTATGCGCAAAATAGACCAAATGATGGAAATAATAGAAATGTCGATATTTTAATTGAAAGATCTGATTATTACGGAATATCAAGTAGTCAAAAAAATAAAATAATTGCTTTAAAAAAACAAGCAAGTAAAGATTTCGAAAGAGTTGGAAGAGATCGTAATTTATCTGGTTACGAAAAAGGTAGAAGAAAAAGAGAGATTTCTTACAATTTACAACGTGATATTGATAAAATCTTAAATGATAATCAACGTTATAAATGGTCAAATTCTCATCGTGACGATTATTACAAAGATCGAATTGATGATCGGTTAGAGCGTTTAGAAGACGAATACGAAAGAGATATCAAGGGAATAGAACGTAATTATTCTTACGATAAAAATTTGATGAAACGTAAAAAAGAAATCAGAAAAGCAGAATATAAACGCGCGAAAGAGCGTTTGAAAAATGTGAAAGATTATTATTAAAATAAAAGGATCCAATAATTTATGGATCCTTTTATGTTTTATATTAATTTGATAAAATTTTCTACTTGTTCCTCTGGTGTTGTCCAAGAAGTGACTAATCTAATTGCAGAATTTTCTTCATCAATTTTTTGCCAAATATAAAACTCAAAATCTTGTTGTAGTTTTTCGATAATTGAATTTGGTAAAATAGGGAAAATTTGATTGGAAGATGGTTCTGTCAAAAAGTTGTGACCTTTTGCTGAAATAGCATTTGCTAATTTTTCTCCCATTTGATTGGCGTGTTTTCCCATCTCGAAAAATAAATCATCTCGAAACATTTCCGAAAATTGAATTCCTATCAAACGTCCTTTCGCTAACATTCCGCCTTTTTGCTTAATATGATAACGAAAATCTTCGTCCAATTTTAAATTATTTATCACAATTGCTTCACCTAAAAGTGCACCATTTTTAGTTCCACCAATGTAAAAAACATCTGCAAAATTTGCCATATCTTCTAAGTTTAAATCACATTTAGAAGAAGTTAAAGCAGAAGCTAAACGTGCGCCATCAACAAAAAGGTATAAATTATTTTCTTGGCAAAAATGATAAAGCTTTTGCAATTCCTTTTTTGAATAAACACTTCCAACTTCCGTAGAATTAGAAATATAAACCAATTTTGGCTTTACCATATGCTCGTCCGTATGTGTGGCAAGAATAATCGAAATTTGCTCAGGAGTTATTTTTCCATTATCCGTCGCAATGGTATTTATTTTATGTCCTGTTGCTTCTATCGCGCCCGTTTCGTGAACGGCAATATGCCCGCTTTCGGCTGCAACTACAGATTCGTGTGGTTTTAGAATAGAAGAAATTACAATTAAATTGGCTTGTGTTCCACCAGAAACAAAATGAATTGCTGAATCTTTTTTCAGTCTTTTTTTGATGAACTCTCTTGCTTCATTGCAAAATTCGTCTTCGCCGTAACCAATTGTTTGTTCTAAATTTGTATCGATTAATCGTTGCAAAATTGCTGGGTGAGCACCTTCGCTATAATCATTTTTAAAGCTATATTTTTTCAAAATTGAAATCTTAAATTTTGAGAATAAAAGTAGGAGTTTTCCTAATTCTTTCCTATTTTACTATCTATTTTTACCAATTATTTAAACTGAAGTTATGAAGATTTTAGTCGTAGAAGATGAAATAAAATTGCAAGAAACAATTGTTGAGTTTTTAGAAAAGGAAAAGATGATTGTCGAAACAGCAGATAATTATCAGCAAGCTTTGGATAAAATAATTTCGTTCGATTATGATTGCATTTTATTGGATATGATGTTACCAGACGGTGATGGAATGTCTTTGTTGAAGGAATTGAAGAATCTTCATAAAGAAACTTCGGTGATTATTTTGTCGGCGAAAGATTCGGTTGATGATAAAGTAGAAGGATTATTGGTTGGCGCGGATGATTATTTAGCGAAACCATTTCATTTTGCTGAATTATTGGCTCGAATTAAAGTTGCTTTGCGCAAAAATCTACAAAAAGGAGAGGATGTTTTGAGTTATAAAAATATTCAAATTTTTCCCGAAGATCGTTTGGTAAAAGTAAATAATATCGAACTGAAATTAAACAGAAAGGAATATGATTTGCTGTATTATTTTATGTTGAGACCCGAACGTGTTTTTCAGAAAACAACTTTAGCAGAAAGTGTTTGGGGAGATCATATTGAGCTATCTGATAATTTAGATTTTATTTATTCGCAAATAAAAAATCTAAGAAAAAAAATGAAAGAAGCAAATTCTGAAGCCGATTTACAAGCGGTTTATGGGATTGGTTATAAGTTGATTTAACATGAAAATATCACTAAAAAATTATACATTTCGTTACCTCACATTTTGGTTGCTTATCGTTATTGCGATTTGGGCATTTCTTTTTCATTCCTTGATTTTGGATGAAGTTTATGACAATGTAGATGACGGATTAAAGAATCAAAAAATTGAAATTATTCGAGAAGCTTATCGCGATCCGAATTTATTAAATACAACCGAATTTGGATTAAGTCAATTCAAAATTTCCAAAGTTGATCCAAGTAAATATGATGAAAGAAATCACTTTTCGAATGAGTTGGTTTACATGGGATACGATGATGATATGGAACCTTATCGTATATTGAGAACTGGTTTTTATGACAAAGAAAATCATCCGTATTCATTAGAAATAAGAACCTCAACAGTCGAAGAAGATGAATTGATTTATGATTTATCGATTTCTTTGATTGCGTTGTATGTTTTTATTTTGATTAGTATTTTATTGATTAATCATTTTGGATTGAAAAAAGCCTTCAAACCTTTTGGGCAAATTATTTCTCAATTAAGAAAATATGAAGTAGGAAATAACGAAAAACCAAAACTTGTCGAAACGAATGTGAAAGAATTTTCTTATTTGCAAAAAGAAATTGAGCGAATGATTAATCGAAATGATGAGGTTTTTAATTCACAAAAATTGTTCATCGAAAATGCTTCCCACGAATTGCAAACACCTTTGACAATTGCGCTAAACAAACTTGATTTGCTAATAGAAAATTCAGATTTAAAAGAAAAAGAGGTGATGAGTTTGGTAGAAACCAAGCAAACACTTTGGCGAATGGTGAATCTTAATAAATCGTTGTTAATGTTATCTCGAATCGAGAATAATCAATACAAAAATAATGTTGAAGTTAATTTTACAGCTTTGACAAAAGATTTGATCGAAGATTATGAAGAAATTTTAGAAGCAGAAGAAATTAAATTAGAAACGAATTTTAAGGCAGATTTTATTCTTGATTTTAATATCGATTTAGCGCGAATTTTAATTTCAAATTTGATTCGAAATGCGATCAAACATAATAATGATGAGAAAATTATTAAGATAGAAAGTGATTCAAATCAATTTATAATTTCGAATACAGGGAAAAACGCAACATTGGATTCGAATCTTATTTTTAGTCGTTTTTATAAACAAGGAACAAGTGATGGAAATAATGGCTTGGGGCTTTCGATTGTGGACACGATTATCAAAAATCAACAAAATTTGACGTTACGTTACAATTATGAGTTTCCTTTTCATCAATTTATTTTGAAAAAATAAATTATTCCCAAATCTTTCCTAATTCACTTTGCAACTTTGTCTTAATAATTATAAAATCAAACAAAATGAAAAAGTTTTTAAGTGTTATCATGTTAAGTGCAACGTTGATTTCTTTTGCTCAAGATAAAGCAATAAAATATAACCAAGTTCCAAAAATGGGACAGCAATTTATCAACAAATATTTTGGTGTAAAACAAGTTGGTTCTGTGATGTTGGACGACGATTATTTTTCGAAAGAATATAAAGTGTATTTGGCAAATGGAACAAAAGTAGAATTTGATGGAGACGGAGCTTGGAAAGAAGTCGATGGAAAACGAAATGCTATTCCAACAGGATTTATTCCAGCTAAAATTTCGAATTATGTGAAAAGAAGTTTTCCGAATACTACAATAACAAAAATTGAAAGAGACCGAAAAGAAATTGAAGTGAAATTGAACAATGGACTTGAATTAAAATTTGATAAAAACGGAAATTTTAAGAAAATTGATGATTAATAAATAAAATAAAAAACTCC
>NZ_DFRA01000019.1:43309-45125 GCF_002378465.1 Empedobacter sp. UBA3475
GGAGTTTTTTATTTTATTTATCTCGGCTTTCTAACATTGGTACAAATTTGAAATCTCCAAATTCGTAATGCTCAAATTGATCTTCTGATAATCTCATAATGACAATCATTCGTTGCGATTGTTCACCAACTGGAATCACCATTATTCCTCCAATATTCAATTGTTTTTTTAATTCTTCTGGAATTTCTGGCGCACCAGCCGTTACAATAATTTTATCAAAAGGAGCAAAAGAAGGTAAACCTTTGTAACCATCTCCATACGTTTGATAACGTGGCTCGAAATTGATTTTTTTCAACATGATTTTCGAGAAATCAAACAAATCTTTTTGTCTTTCAATCGTAAAAACTTCAACACCCAAAGCAACCAAAACAGCAGTTTGATAACCAGAACCAGTTCCGATTTCTAAGACTTTTTCATTAGGCTGAATGTCTAATAATTGTGTCTGAAAAGCAACTGTAAACGGATGCGAAATCGTTTGTCCAGCAGCAATCGGAAAAGCTTCGTCGCGATATGCGAATTCCGTAAATGCGCTGTCTAAAAATAAATGTCGTGGCACTAAATTAATAGCTTCCAATACGTTTTCATCTTCAATTCCTTTCGAGCGCAACAAATCAACCAACATTTTGCGTCGTCCTCTGTGTTTAAAATCGTCTACAGACATATTCCAAAATTTTTACAAAAATGCATTAAATACAACTTATTCTCATTAATTTTAACGGCAAAATCTACCAAATGTTAAAAGTAGGAGTGATCGGTGCTGGGCACCTTGGAAAAATCCATTTAAAGTTATTAAATCAATCGGAAAGATACGAATTAATTGGCTTCTTTGATTCTTTTGAAGAAAATGGAAAAAAAGTTGAAGCTGAATTTGGGTATAAATATTTTAGTTCGATGGACGAATTGATTGATGCTGTTGATGTTGTCGATATTGTGACACCAACGTTATCACATTATGAAGTGGCATTGAAAGTGATCGAAAAAAATAAACATTTTTTCATCGAAAAACCAGTTACGCATACCTTAGAAGAGGCAGATCATTTGTTGAAATTGACAAATGAAAAAGGTTTGAAAGCGCAAGTTGGACACGTAGAGCGTTTTAATCCTGCATTTACAGCGGCTGCACCTTTTATCGAAGAACCATTGTTTATTGAAACGCATCGTTTGGCAGAATTTAATCCGCGCGGTACAGATGTTCCTGTAGTTTTAGATTTGATGATTCATGATTTAGATGTGATTTTATCGATTGTAAAATCAGAAATTAAATCAATTCATTCGTCTGGAGTTTCGGTAATTAGTGATACACCTGATATTGCAAATGCTCGAATTGAGTTTGAAAATGGTTGTGTGGTGAATGTTTCGACAAGTAGAATGTCAATGAAAAATATGCGAAAAATGCGTGTTTTTCAACGAAATGCGTATATTTCAATTGATTTCTTGACGAAAAAGACTGAAATTATTAAAATGCACAAAGCGCCAGAAAATCCAAGTGAATTTGCGATGATTTTGGAAAACGATAAAGGAGATCGTAGAGAAATTTGTTTTGAACATCCAGAAATTTTACCAAATAATGCAATTTTGGATGAATTAGAAAGCTTTGCAGATTCTATTGTGAATAATTCACCAATTAAAGTTTCGTTACAAGATGGACGAAATGCATTGAAAGTTGCATTGGAGATTATTGCTTATTTTGAAAAAGAACAGCAAGTCATCAAAAATCAAACAATCGAGAAAGAATAAATCGATGTTAGATTTTAGAAGTTCGAATTTCGCTAAACGCATGAATATGATGTGATTTTGAAACAAGTTCCTTTAGATT
>NZ_DFRA01000029.1:0-7787 GCF_002378465.1 Empedobacter sp. UBA3475
AATAAAAAGGAAGCTTCCTTTATAACTTACAACTCATAAATCGAAAAGCCCCTATTTCCCTCAAGTGGATATTTTAACTTCTACTTCTATTCCTGTAAGTCTTAAATCTTATGTCTTATAAATTATAACTTATCACTCAAAACTTACAACTTACAACCCGCGTTAGGGATAGTAGTGGAAATCCTTTTGTAGAAATTGGATTTTCCTGTAATCACTTCCAATTTTCTTCAACAAATGATTGCAACGGATAGCCCGACCGAAGGGAACGCTATAATAATACGCATTTGAATGAAGAATTTTTATATATTTAGGTTTTAAAGTAAACAGGATATGAAACCATTTAATGTGCGTGTATATGCGTTATTGGAACACAAGGGAAAGGTATTGGTGATTCACGAGCCGTTTCAGGGAGAGTTAATTTATAAGTTTCCTGGCGGTGGATTGGAGTTTGGTGAAGGAACAAAAGATTGTATAAGGAGAGAGATAAAAGAGGAATTGAATTTGAAAGTAGAAGTTCATGAACATTTTTATACACAAGATTTTTTTGTGCTGAATGCTTTTGATCCGACAGAACAGGTTTTATTGATTTATTATAAAGCGACAATTACAGAGAAAGCATTGGATAAATTGAAAGTTTTGGATGCAGATATCAACGAATTGTTATGGTTATCCAAAGAAGAGTTAAATGCTGAGAAATTTACGTTAGATGCGGATAAAGTGGTCGTTGATTTGTATAAAAAAGAAAACTTCGAATCTTAAGACTCGAAGTTTATTATTTTTTGATCATCAAAATACTGTATAACGGCGTATTTCATTAACAAGGTTTGTTCATTTGTTTTGAGAGGTGGTAAATCTTCCAACAACTCAAAATGTGGCCAACCATCAGGATCTAATCCATCGAAACGATAAAAACCAAAAGGTTCTAACACGCGACAAACTGCAATGTGTAATAAATTGAGTTTATCATCTTTTTTGAATCGTTTTTTTCCTTGTCCTAATTCTTGAACACCGATCAAAAAAAGAATCGTATCTAAATCTGGTCTTTCACCGTCTGTGAAATTTTGTTGAAAGAATTCTTCAATCAGTTTCCACTTGTTGGTGTTTGATGATGATTCTTCTGTAATTTTTGATATATCCATTTAGAATTTACGTCCTTTGTGACGCATATGTGGGTTTTGTAATTGCGAATTACTTACGTTGAAACGTTTCATTTGATCATTCATCATTTTGATTTGATCTGTAAACATTCCTTTCGAATCGTTTTTCTTCGCTTCTTTAATGTAACCTTCCGCTTCTTTCTTTTTACCTTTTGACATTGCAGCTCCAGCCAAAGATAAATTAGCCATTGCTCTGTCATGATCAAACGATAAACCGTAGTTTAAGGCTTCTTTCATATATTTTTCTGAAACCGCTACATTGTCCTGCGCTTCAGTAATTCCCATCATGTAGTGGTAATATCCCATTTGTTTAGGAATTAATTCTGATGATGGATTTTTGATCTTTTGTAACCATTTTTTCGCTTTTGCCATATCCTCTTTACGTAAAAACCAGAAAGCTAACAAGATGTTTTCGTTTCTGAAATAGAATAAAATTGGAAATACAGTGACTAATAACGAAACAAATCCCCAACCGTATTCGCGAATGGTAAACAAAAAGATTGCTAAAACGATTAATACAGCGGCGATTACTAATTTAATGTATTTGTTCATCGATTATAAATATGATTTGATATTATCTGCAATTTCGATCATTTTCTCGGCAGATAATTGAAGTTTTGGATTTGAGAAATTGATATCTTGCATTGTATTTAGAGGAACCAAATGCACATGTACATGTGGTACCTCTAAACCAACAACAGCTACGCCAACGCGTAAACAAGGTATTGCTTTTTCTATAGCTTGTGCAATTTCGTAAGAAAAGTCCATTAAACCTAAATAGGTTTCTTTGTCTAAATCGAAGATTTTATCGACTTCTTTTTTCGGGATAACCAATACATGACCTTCTACCAAAGGAAAAGCGTCCAAAATAGCGATGTACTTATCGTTTTCGGCAATTTTGTATGATGGTATTTCTCCGTTTATAATTTTAGTGAAAATGCTTGCCATATGTTTTTAATTTTTGAAATCTTAGTCCAAAGATATTTCTAAAATTTCAAAATTTAAAGTCATTCCGTTAGGTAATGTAATTTCTGCAACTTCTCCAAGTGATTTTCCTAACAATCCTTTTGCGATTGGAGTATTCACAGAGATACGCATTTTAGCTAAATCAGCTTCAGATTCAGGTACCAAAGTGTACACTAATTCTTGTCCGTTCGCTGTATTTTTTATTTTAACTTTTGATAATATTGATACTTTAGAATGGTCTAATTTAGATTCATCAATTACGCGTGCATATGCTACAACTTCTTTCAATTTAGCAATTTGCATCTCTAACATTCCTTGAGCCTCTTTTGCAGCATCATATTCTGCATTTTCAGATAAATCTCCTTTATCACGCGCATCAGCAATTTGTTGCGAAATTTTTGGACGCTCAAAAGTTTCTAACTGATGAAGCTCTTCACGCAACTTTTCTAATCCTTCTTTCGTTACATATTGTATATTTGCCATAACAACAATGTTTAATTAATTTTTTATTAAATAGGTCTTATAAAATAAATAATCCTACACATATCGTAGATATGCGCAGGACTATTCTATTTTTCTATTACAAAGATAGTAAAAAATATATACCAATTTAAAAATGAAAGAGTTTATTAAAACGATTCTAAATAAAGTTTTATTTTCAGGTGCACTTCTACTAATTTTTCAATCATGTAATACAGATGATGGAACGGTAAATTGTGTCCCTTTAACTACTATTGGCGCTTCTATTAATCCAAATTTAATTGAGTTTGCTGATCTTAATTCAAGAGGATGGGTTTATTTAAAAGGACCATTAACTGGAACAAGAGGTATTATTGTTGTGCGTACTGCATCAGGTTATAAAGCGTATGATCGTAATGCGCCACATATTTGTCCAGCAGAAAAGACTACATTAATTGTAAAAGAAGATTTTTTTATAGAATGTGAGGCTGACGGGGCAAGATGGATGTTAACTGGTAGTCCTGTAAGTGGTACAAAAGCTGACAGACCTATGAGAGAGTATCAGGTTTTTGTTAATCAAAATGGTGTGATTACCATAACGAATTAAAGATTATAAATAATTGAATTATATTTACAAAAAAAATTGGAATTATGATCTAATACTATGCATGCATAAATAAATTAGATTATTTTTGGATCAAATTATTTTTAAAAAAAGATAATTTCGTTGTAAAGATTACTCAAATCCATTATTTTTGGTAAATCAAAATTTTATCAATTAAAAAATATTAATAATGAGCATTATTTCGCATATCCATGCAAGACAAATTTTAGATTCTCGTGGTAACCCAACTGTAGAAGTAGACGTGTATACAGAATCAGGTGTTTTAGGTCGTGCAGCTGTTCCATCAGGAGCATCTACAGGAGAATATGAAGCAGTAGAATTACGTGATGGTGGAGACTTGTACTTAGGTAAAGGAGTTTTGAAAGCTATCGAGAATGTAAATGAAGTGATTGCTCCAGAATTAATTGGTTTTTCTGTTTTCGAACAAAATTTAATCGATCAAGTAATGATTGATTTAGATGGAACTGAAAACAAAGCTAAATTGGGTGCTAATGCAATTTTGGGTGTTTCTTTGGCGGTTGCAAAAGCTGCAGCAGAAGAATTAGGTTTACCATTGTTCAGATACATAGGAGGGGTTAATGCAAACACATTACCAGTTCCAATGATGAATATCGTAAATGGAGGTTCTCACTCTGATGCGCCTATTGCGTTCCAAGAATTCATGATTATGCCTGTTCAGGCAGCATCTTTTTCTGATGCGTTACGTAAAGGAACAGAAGTTTTTCATGCATTAAAGAAAATTTTACACGATCGTGGTTTATCTACAGCTGTAGGTGACGAAGGTGGTTTTGCACCAACTTTTGATGGTACAGAAGATGCTTTAGATACTGTAATTTCCGCAATAGAAAAAGCAGGTTACAAAGCAGGTGAAGAAATAATGATTGCATTAGATTGTGCATCATCAGAATTCTATCACGATGGAAAATATGACTATACAAAATTCGAAGGAGAGAAAGGAGCTATTCGTACTTCTGCAGAGCAAGCAGCTTATTTAGCAGAATTGACAGAGAAATATCCAATTATTTCTATCGAAGATGGTATGGATGAAAACGATTGGGAAGGTTGGAAAATCTTAACAGATAAAATCGGTAAACGTGTTCAAATTGTTGGTGACGATTTATTGGTAACGAATGTAACTAAATTAGAAAAAGCAATTGATGCTGAAACAGCAAATTCTATCTTAGTAAAATTCAATCAAATTGGTACGTTAACAGAAACGATCAAAGCAGTACAAATGGCGCAAAATGCACGTTATACAGCAGTTATGTCTCATCGTTCTGGAGAGACAGAAGATGCTACAATTGCAGATTTAGCTGTTGCTTTGAACACAGGACAAATCAAAACAGGTTCTGCTTCTCGCTCTGATCGTATGGCGAAATACAACCAATTATTACGTATTGAAGAGATTCTTGGAGAAACTGCAATTTTTCCAGGGCTTAAGGCTTTTAAAATTAAGCGATAAAATAATTTGAGACTGATATTTATCAGTCTCAAATTAATAAAAAAAGTGTAAATTACGCAATAAATAATATAAACTATAAAATGTCAGATAAGGTAATATTAAATTACAACGGAAATGAGTTGGAGCTGCCTGTTACAACTGGTACAATGGATGAAAAATCTATTGATATTTCCAAGTTAAGAAGTGCGACTGGATTAATCACAATGGATCCAGGTTACAAAAATACAGGGGCATGCGAATCTAAAATTACATTTTTAGATGGAGAAGAAGGTAAGTTGATGTACCGTGGATATCCTATTGAACAATTAGCAGAGAAATCTTCTTTCGTAGAAGTAATGTATTTGTTAATCAAAGGAGAATTACCTACACAAGCTGAATTAGATAAATTTATCGCTGATATAAATGAGTATAACTTTGTGTCAGAAGATTTAATCAAAATCTTAGATGCATTCCCAAGTTCTGCCCACCCAATGGGAGTATTAACTTCTTTAACAGCTGCTTTATCAGCATTCAACCCAAAAGTTGTAGATGTTACTTCTCCAGATGATATGTATAAAGCGGCAGTTACTTTATTAGGTAAATTCCCAGTATTAGCGTCTTGGACACAAAGAAAAATTAAAGGACTACCAGTTAACTACTCTAACGATAAATTATCTTATGTAGAAAACTTTTATCAATTATTATTCAAAAAACCAGGTCAAGAATTAGACTTAGATCCAGTTATTATTGATGCAATTGACAAATTATTAATCTTACACGCAGATCACGAGCAAAACTGTTCTACATCAAGTGTACGTTTAGTAGGTTCTTCTCATGCAGGTTTATTTGCTTCTATCTCTGGAGGTATTTCTGCATTATGGGGACCATTACACGGAGGTGCTAACCAAGCAGTATTAGAAATGTTAGAAGCGATCAAAAATGATGGTGGGGATGTTGAAAAATACTTAGCTAAAGCAAAAGATAAAAACGATCCATTCCGTTTAATGGGATTTGGACACCGTGTTTATAAAAACTTTGACCCTCGTGCGAAAATCATCAAAGTAGCTGCGGATAACGTTTTAGAGAAATTAGGAATCAATGATCCTATTTTAGATATTGCGAAAAAATTAGAGCAAGCTGCTTTAGAAGACGAGTATTTCAAATCAAGAAACTTATATCCAAACGTAGATTTCTATTCAGGAATTATCTACAAAGCGTTAGATATCCCAACTGAAATGTTTACAGTTATGTTTGCTGTTGGACGTCTACCAGGATGGATTGCACAATGGATGGAAATGCGTGAAACAAATCAACCAATTGGTCGTCCTCGTCAATTATACACAGGAACACCATTACGTGATTACGTTGAAATTGAAAAAAGATAAGAATTATCTTATTCATCATACAATCCGAAAATCAAACTTTGATTTTCGGATTTTTTTTAACAATTAATTTTTAGAGATTGTTTGTTTAAAATATGTTAAAACCTTATTTTTAAGTAAATTAAATTTTGTAACCATGAAATTTGAGAAAATACATAATAAAGGTCAAGCGCAAATCTTTGAAAACAAATACCTCGAAATGTTGACAAAAGGTCATCCCGCAGTTATTTGGGGAATGTACATTCCTCTACTTTCCTATTGTATTTATTATGGTATTTATAGCTACGACTTATCTACAATAACAGTTATTTCAATTTTTTTTGGTGCGATGCTATTTTGGACCTTGTTCGAATATTTTGCGCATCGTTATCTTTTTCATTGGACAGCCGAACAACCAAGTCTAAAACGAATTGTTTACATTTTTCACGGAAATCATCATCATTATCCACGCGATAAACAACGTTTGTTTATGCCTCCAGTTCCAAGTATTCTTTTGGCATCAATCATTTTCTTGATTCAATATTTAATTTTAGGGAAATATGCCTTTGCTTTCTTTCCTGGTTTTATGATTGGCTATTTATTGTATGCATCTATGCATTATTTGATTCATGCTATTGCACCACCTTTCAAGTTTATGAAACCACTTTGGCGTAATCATCATTTGCATCATTATAAAGACGAAGAATTAGGTTTTGGCGTTTCCAATACGTTTTGGGATCGTATTTTCGGAACAATGTTCGACCTAAAGAATGAAAAAGAAGACAAAGAAAAAGTAAAAGAATTGATGTTTGAGAAGAAAAGTTAATTTTTCGTATCTTCCGTCAAATTAATCACACATATAAAAATGAAAAAATATACTTTACTTGCAATTGGATTACTTGCTTTCAATCAAGCAAACGCGCAATATTCAAAAGAAAATCAAAAGAAATATGTCGAAGAATTAGCTTCTGATGCTATGCAAGGTCGAAAATTTGGAACACCAGAAAATCGATTGGCTGCTGAATTAATTGCAAAAAAGTTCAAAGAAAATAATCTAAAACCATGTGTTGGTGATTCGTATTTAATCGAATTTGAATACAATGGGAAAACAGGACAAAATGTTTGCGGAATCAAAGAAGGTAAATCGTCTGATATTTACGCTGTAGGTGCACATTTTGATCATGTTGGAACAAGTGATAAAAGCGAAGATAAAATTTTTAATGGAGCAGATGATAATGCGAGTGGAACATCGGCTGTAATGGCGTTGTCTGATTATTTTAAGAATAAGAAAGTGAAGCAAACCATGATGTTTATAGCTTTTGATGCTGAAGAAATTGGATTAATTGGCTCTAAAATGTTGGTTGAAAATCCGGATTTCCAAAAATATTTACCGCAAATGAAAGTGATGTTGAATTTAGAAATGATTGGAACGGTATCTGCTTTTGGCGAAGGTAAAGTGTATATGACAGGAAGTGATCGTTCGGATTTGATGGAGATTATGAATAAAAATTCTTGCAAAACGTTTAACGTAGAGCACGATCCTTATTTACAACAGCAATTGTTTTTCCGTTCAGATAATGTAAACTTTGTCAATCATAAGGTGGTTTCTCACTCACTTTCATCGGTCAATATGGAAAATCAACATCATTATCATCAAGTTAATGATGAAATTTCGGTGATTAATTTTAAAAATCTTTCAACAATCACAAAAGGAATTGGACGTAGCTTAAATAAAATGATGAAGAATAATGAAGCACCAAAATATTTAAAATAAAATT
>NZ_DFRA01000029.1:7899-39756 GCF_002378465.1 Empedobacter sp. UBA3475
AATTTTATTTTAAATATTTTGTAACAAGTAATCTAAAAAATCAACTAATATTGAAAATGATCTAAATGAGTAAATTAATCAATCCTTTAAGTTATTGTATTCTTGCAATTTTGTTATTTTTAATTCTTTCGGTTAATTTCTTTCCAATCGAAGGATTAGAAAAATTATACAAATATAGAATTGTATTAATTGTGCTTTATGTTGTGTTGCGATTATTAAAACATTTTGTATACAAAGACAACAAAACAAAGGAATAGAATTGTAACAGGAAGCTTCGAACAATCCTATATTTTAATTAACATATTATTTTACAGATTTTTTACTGAAAGAGGAGAATAATTAAAAAAAAATATTATTTTTACTATACATAAGTAAATTAGGTATATGATAGATGTTCAATTTTATAAAGGAACCTTACAACCAATTATCTTAAAATTATTACAAGATAATGGTAAAATGTATGGTTACGAGATTATAAGTAAAATAAAAATCCTTTCTAATAATCAATTTGAAATAAAAGAAGGTGCTCTGTATCCTATTTTACATAAGCTCGAAACCCAAAATGTAATTGAAGTTGAAGTAGTAAAAATAAATGGAAGAATCCGTAAGTATTACAAATTAACCGAAATTGGACAAAAAGAAACTGTCAATCGATTAGCGTCACTGAATGAAACAATAGATCAAATACAGAATTTAATTAATCCTAAATTGTCTAATCTATGAGAAAATTAAATGAGATTGAAATTGAAAAATTATTTCAATTTACTAAGAATCATTATGTAGAATATTATGATTTACAGATTGAGTTAGTTGATCATTTGGCTTGTGGAATTGAAGAGCAATGGAATTTTGATGAAACAATTTCTTTTGAAGATGCTTTAAAAATTGAGTTTAAAAAATTTGGTGTATTTGGATTTTCAGATATTGTTGACAACAGGAAATTAGAACTTCAGAAGAAATATAAAAAACTGATTAATAGAGCAATTTTAGATCATCTAAAAACGAAAGAATACATTGGATTGATTTTACTTTTTGCTCTTGTTTATATGCTTTTTACTTTGATTGATGAAAAAATTACTTTTGCTGTTGTAGTAATACTTTTTTATGGTTTTAGTATTTTTCAACTTATACGATTGAATAGGGAATATAAACGTAAAACAAAAAAGTTGGGTATAAAATTAGTTTTGGTAGAAACGATTTATAAAAATTTTATATCTATTTCAGCTGCTTCGGGAATATT
Source organism: Empedobacter sp. UBA3475 (assembly GCF_002378465.1). Lineage (NCBI taxonomy): Bacteria > Pseudomonadati > Bacteroidota > Flavobacteriia > Flavobacteriales > Weeksellaceae > Empedobacter > Empedobacter sp. UBA3475. The sequence goes on from NZ_DFRA01000029.1 coordinate 9,140, forward strand.
TAATTTAGGTATTCAGTCAATTCTTCATTTAAATGTTAATTTCTTTTATTTGAATTTAGGTGCAGCTATATTGTTACCCCTATTATTTTTAATTTTGTATGTTTCGTGCTATTATTTACCTAAGCATTCCGAAGAAATATTAAAGGAATTGTATCCAGAATATCATTTAATAATAAATTAAAAAAAGCTCCTTTTGGAGCTTTTGGTTTATGTATGACTTTCGTCTTTTTGTAATAAAAATTTGTAGATTAATCCACCAACAATTGCTCCTGCGATTGGAGCAACCCAAAATAGCCATAATTGAGAAAGAGGTTCTCCTCCAACAAAAATAGCTTGTGATGTTGAACGAGCAGGATTTACAGATGTGTTAGTGATTGGAATAGAAATTAAGTGGATTAATGTTAAAGCTAAACCAATAGCGATTCCAGCAAATTTTCCGTTTGCAAATTTATCTGTTGCACCTAAAATTACAATTAAGAAGAAAGCTGTTAAGACAAATTCTGCTAAAAAAGCAGCTTGCAAGCTATAACCATGGGGAGAAAAAGCACCATATCCATTGGATGCAAAAGCACCTGCTTTTGTGTTGTCAATAGCAAAATCTGAGTTTCCAGATGCGATTAAGTATAAAACTCCTGCAGCGGCAATTGCGCCTAATACTTGCGAAATGATATAAGGAAGAAGTTGTTTTCCATCAAATCGTCCGCCAGCAAATAATCCGAATGATACCGCGGGATTAAAATGTCCTCCTGAAATATGACCAACCGCATAAGCCATTGTCAAAACTGTCAAACCGAATGCAAGTGCGACTCCCATGTATCCAATTCCTAATTCTGGGATTCCTGCAGCAAAGATAGCACTACCACAACCTCCAAAGACTAACCAAAAAGTACCGAAAAACTCGGCAGCATAATTTTTCATAATGTTATATTAAAAGTTTAGTTGGAATGAATTTAGGAAAAATTTAAATAACAAACACTTTTTATTGCTTTTATTATGAAAACAAAAAAAATCGCTCTGAGAAATCAGAGCGATTTAATATTTAGAAAAGTCTATTTTAAAATTTCTATTAGTCCATATAAGCCTCAATTGGGGCACATGTACAGATTAAGTTACGATCTCCGTATGCATCATCAATTCTTGATACTGAAGCGAAGAATTTACGCTCGCGAACCCATTCTGCTGGATATGCAGCTTTAGAACGAGAGTAAGGATATTCCCACTCGTCAGCAGTAATCAAATGAATAGGGTGAGGCGCATTGTGTAATACATTGTTGTCAACTGGATAATCTCCGTTTGCAACTTCGTCGATTTCTTGACGAATAGAAATTAATGCATCACAAAAACGATCTAATTCTGCTTTGTTTTCAGATTCTGTTGGCTCTACCATCAAAGTTCCTGCTACAGGGAAAGATACAGTAGGTGCGTGGAATCCATAATCAATCAAACGTTTTGCAATATCAGTTACTTCGATACCTGCTTTTTTGAATGGACGACAATCTAAGATAAATTCGTGTGCCACTACATTGTTTCCATTTGTATATAAAATGTCAAAATGTTTCTCTAAACGAGTTTTCATGTAATTAGCATTTAAAATTGCACCTTGTGTCGCTTTCAATAAACCTTCTGCTCCTAACATTAAAATGTAAGAGTAAGAAATTGGTAAAATGAACGCAGAACCATAAGGAGCTGCAGCAAATGTATTTGTCGCTTCTTTTCCTCCAGTTTCGATTAATGGAGAAGATCCTAAGAAAGGAGCTAAGTGTGCTTTAACACAAATTGGTCCTACACCAGGTCCTCCACCTCCGTGAGGAATAGCGAATGTTTTGTGTAAGTTTAAGTGACAAACGTCTGCACCAATATTTCCTGGAGAAGTTAATCCAACTTGTGCATTCATATTTGCACCGTCCATATAAACTTGACCTCCGTATGCGTGAATCATTTCAGTAACTTCTTCGATATTGCTATCAAAAGCGCCATAAGTTGATGGATAAGTAATCATCAATGCAGCTAAGTTATCTTTATGTTTTTCACATTTTTCTTTCAAGTCAACTAAATCTGTTTCACCAGATTCTAAGTTTTTCACAACAACAACTTGCATTCCAGCCATTGCAGCAGAAGCAGGGTTAGTTCCGTGAGCAGATTGTGGAATCAACACTACATTTCTGTGTCCTTCTCCTTTTGCCTCAAAGTAAGAACGAATAACCATTAAACCTGCATATTCTCCTTGTGCACCAGAATTTGGTTGTAAAGAAGTTGCATCAAAACCTGTAATTACAGCTAAATAATCTTCTAAGTTTTTGATTAATGTTTGGTAACCTTCTACTTGATCTTTTGGAGTGAAAGGGTGAACATTCCCCATTCTTTCCCAAGACATATGCAATAATTCTGTTGCAGCATTCAATTTCATTGTACAAGAACCTAATGCAATCATCGATTGGTTAAGCGCTAAATCTTTACGTTCTAAACGTTTGATGTAACGCATTAATTCTGTTTCTGTATGATATAAATTGAAGTTTTCGTGTGTTAAGAAATCAGAAGTTCTGATTAAATCTTGAGGTAAATAAGAATCATCTACTTCAAATTCGAAACCGTCTTCTGTGTTTTTAATTGTTGCAAAAACACTTAAAATTTCAAAAATATCTTCTTCAGAAGTCATTTCATCAATTGTGATTGAAATTTTTCCGTTTTCGAATCCATTTACATTAATTTCTTCTTCTGCAAAAATCTTCACAATTTCGTCAGAGTTTTCAACCTCAATTTGAATTGTATCGAAGAAATTTGTATTCACTAATTTAAATCCTAAATGCTCTAAACCTCCGTGTAAAACAGCTGCTTTAGTATGGATTTGATCAGCGATATATTGTAAACCATCTTTACCGTGATAAACCGCGTAGAAAGAAGCCATAACTGCTAACAATACTTGTGCAGTACAAATGTTAGAAGTTGCTTTTTCACGTTTGATATGTTGTTCACGCGTTTGTAAAGCCATACGCAATGCATAATTTCCTAAACGATCTTGAGAAACTCCAATAATACGTCCTGGAATTACACGCTTATATTCTTCTGTACAAGATAAGAAAGCTGCGTGTGGTCCACCGTATCCCATTGGAACACCAAAACGTTGAGAAGTACCAATTGCGATATCAGCTCCCCATTCACCTGGAGGTGTTAATAATGTTAAAGCTAATAAATCTGTTGCAACAGCAACTTTTACGTTAACCGCATTTGCTTTTTCTACAAATGATTTATAATTATTGATTTGTCCTCCTTTTCCGATGTATTGTACAATCGCTCCGAAGAATTCTTCTGTTAATTCAGTTGTTTCAAAGTTTCCAACAACTAATTCAATTCCTAAACCGTGTGCTTTCGTTTCTAAAACTGCTACAGATTGAGGGAATAAGTTGTCTGCTACAAAAAATTTGTTGACATTGTTTTTCTTTTGATCACGAGAACGAGATTCAAATAACATGTGCATTGCTTCACCACATGCAGTACCTTCGTCTAATAAAGAGGCATTTGCGATAGGTAAACCTGTTAAATCAGAAATAACAGTTTGGAAATTTAATAAAGCTTCTAAACGTCCTTGCGCAATTTCCGCTTGGTATGGTGTATAAGCTGTGTACCAACCAGCATTTTCTAATATATTACGTTGAATTGGTGCTGGTAAAATTGTACCATAATATCCATATCCAAGATAATTTTTTACTTTTTTATTTTTTGAAGCGATTTCAGCTAAATGATTAATAGCTTCAAATTCTGATAAAGCTTCTGGTAGATCCAAAGCATTTTTCAATCGAATGTTCTGAGGAACTGTTGCCTCAATTAAAGAATCAATAGAATCTTTCCCAATAACAGAAAGCATTTCAGCTGCTTGCTGCGCATTGTTTCCAATATGTCTAATGGAAAAATCGTTTGTGTTCATTGTGTTTGCGCTATGTTTATTTTCGCGTAAAAATACGTTTTTTTATCTTAAAATAAAAGTGAATAACAATCTTAAAAATTAATTGAATGAATTGATTAGAATTTTATTTTTTTAGAAATAAATGTGAATAAAAACTTTCTTTTTTTTCAAAAAATAGTAATATTGGCAATAGAATTGAGATAAATAATTCGGTAGAATTTCTTAAATTTATTCTACGTTTAAAAAAATCTATGAAAACAAACGATTTTATGGAACTTAATGAAAATACTTCTGAAGTCAAAAAAGAAAAAAAATTTCCATTCTTAAAGAAATTGGAAATAATGATGGAAGAGGCGAAATTAGAGGATGCGAAAAAATCTAAAATGAAACGTGTTCATAAAAAAGGTAATTCGCAAATCGCTAAAAAAATGGGGGAAGAAGCTGTAGAAATGGTGATTGCTTCGGAACAAGATAACGACGAAAACTTTTTGGAAGAATCGGCAGATGTTTTCTTTTATTACCTTATGGCTTTACATGCTCGTGGCTTTGAATTAAAAGATGTTTTGGAGATTTTAAAGAAAAGGCACAAAAAATAATTAACACCTTATATTGATATGCAAAAGGGCGGAACGTCGATGAAATTAATAATTGCCGCAGCAATTGTTATTTTTTCTGTTATAAAATATTTTTCTTCTTCGGAAGTCAATGAAATTACAGGCGAAAAGCAATATATTTCATTAACCAAAGATGACGAAATTGCGATGGGAATTAATTCGGCTCCGCAAATGGCTCAAGAGTTTGGTGGACTATCTCGCAATGTGCAATACCAAGAACTTGTAAAACGAGTAGGCGCGAAAGTGGTCAATACTAGTGATGCGCATAAAACGAATTATCCATTTCAGTTTTATGTGTTGGCAGATAATCGAACTGTAAATGCTTTTGCATTGCCTGGTGGCCCAATTTTTATTACCGAAGCTTTGTTGACGCGTTTGCAAAACGAAGACCAATTGGCTGGAGTTTTGGGACACGAAGTTGGTCACGTTATTGCGCGTCATAGTGCAGAACAAATGTCGAAACAAGAACTTTCGCAAGGAATTGCAGGAGCGGCAGGCGTTGCAGCTGGAGATGCAAATTCGGCTTATTACGCACAACTAGTCGCGAATATGGTGAATATGAAATATGGTCGTGATGATGAATTGGAGTCTGATGATTTGGGCGTTCGATTTATGATTCAAGCAGGATATAATCCAGAAGCATTGATTGGTGTAATGGATATTTTGGAAGAAGCTTCGGGTGGAAGTCAAGTTCCAGAATTTCAAAGTACGCATCCATCTCCATCTAATCGTCGCGAAAAAATAAAAGCTGCAATTGAGAAATACAAAAGTCAGTAGAAATATATATGGTTTTAACTTATAGAGAAGCAACATTATCTGATGTTGAAAATCTTCGTACTCTTGGGATAGATTCTTATCAACAATTCGAACATGTTTTAAACCCTTTGAATTGGAATAAGATGTACTCTTTTTTAAGTGCATAACAATCGTATAGAGATTTACTTTCCAAATCTACTTGTTTTGTTTGCGAATTCGATAATCAGATTATTGGTATGGCTTTTTTAGTTTCGAAAGGAAATCCTACCGAAATATTCGAAAAAGATTGGACTTAATTGAGAATGGTTGGAGTCCATCCTAATTTTTTAGGAAAAGGAATAGGTAGAGAATTAATAAAAATTTGTATTTTATTTGCAAAAGAATCAGATGAAAAAATTATCGCACTTCATACATCAGAATTTATGAATTCAGCTCGACATCTTTATGAAGATTTAGGGTTTGTAATGAACAAAGAACAAAACCAATTTTTGATAAAAAATACTGGCTTTATTTGTTAAAGCTTTAAAATTTAATCTAAAAACTTCGCCTTCAATTCTGGACTAGGAAGCCAGCAACTTTCTTGTTTTCCAAACCAACGATAACGATTTTTCGCAATAAAACTATAAACCACATCGCGCAAAGGCTTTGGAACAATCATAAAAATAGTCAACAACGAAGTTATTCCGTCCAAATATTTCGAAATTTTAAGTGCGGCAGATGATTTGGTATAAAATTTATCATCTTCAATAAAAACGACAGAATCAAATTGAGTAGCGTCTAAATTATTTTCTTTCAAGAAATTTTGTCCAAAATCAGATTGTAAAGAAGCAAAACGAAATTGATTTTTTTTGTCATGTTCTATCACAAACTGAACAGATTGATTGCATAAATTGCAAATTCCATCAAACAAAATAATTTTCCTCGTTTTCATACAATAAATATACGCTAAAAGTAGCTAAACTCTAAAGGTTATTTTTAAATTAGCCAAAATTAACAATCAATCATGTTTAGCGAATATTTATTCCGAAAAGTTGATAATTCTCCACTTGTAATTTTCCGAATAATCTTTGGTTTATTAATTGTTGCAGAATGTTGGGGAGCCATTTTTACAGGTTGGGTACAAACAAATTTTGTTGAACCGCACATTACATTTTCGTTCATCGGATTCGAGTGGACAAATGTCTTCTTGGGACAAAATATGATTTATTTGTACGTGCTCATGGGAATTTTAGGCTGGTTTATCGTGTTTGGATTTGCTTACCGATTTTCGATTATAGTATTTTCTATTTTATGGTCGTTGACGTATTTCATGCAAAAAACAAGCTACAACAACCATTATTATCTGTTTATGCTAGTTTCGTGGATGATGACAATAATTCCTGCGCATCATTTCTTTTCGATTGATAGTTTGATTTTCCCGAAAATAAAACGTCTAACTATGCGCAATTGGGTGCCAACTTTATTCATTATTCAGTTATTGATTGTATACACTTTTGCTGCTTTCGCGAAGATTTATCCAGATTGGTTTAACGGTGTTTTTTTACAAATGAAATTTCACGAATATGGCGATTTATTAACAACAAAATATAATTTGATTGGATTAGGAAAAGTTGTAAGTAGTTTAGAGTTTGCACAGGTTTTTGCTTGGGGCGGATTCTTTTTCGATTTATTGATTATTCCTGCAATGTTGATGAATAGAACGCGCGGGATTGCTTTCAAATGTGCTGTAGCCTTTCATATTTTCAATTCAGCAGTTTTCGGGATTGGGATATTTCCTTTCTTTGCTTTGGCAATGTTAATATTCTTTTATGATCCAGTAAAAATTCAGGAAGTTATTTTTCCTAAAAAATCATTTATGATGGATCGTTCAGATGATGATAATTTATTGACAACTCGTCGTGTCATGTTCTCTTATTTGATGTTTTTCTACGTAGTTTGGCAAATATATTTACCTGTTCGCCATTACTTTATTCCCGGAAATGTTTTTTGGACAGAGGAAGGTCATCGCATGGCTTGGCGAATGATGTTGCGTAACAAAGCGGGTGAAGTTGTGGTATATGTTTCGAAACCAGATCCACAGAAAAAAGGTAAATTCTTGAAACGCGAGAAAGTAGATTTGACTAAATATCTAACCTTTAAACAAATGTCAAAAATGGCGGTTAGTCCAGATATGATGTGGCAATTTGCACGCTATGTAAAATATGATTATGCGAAAAATGGTGTGAATGATGTCAAAGTTTTTGTGGATGCAAAAGTTTCTGTCAATGGCAGCGATTATTATCAATTTACAAATGCAAATTACAATTTAGCTTACACAACTTGGAGTTATTTTGGACATCAAAAATGGATTCAGCCAACACCAAAAGAGTTGAATTTATCTTATTTTGAATAAATTTATGTAACTTTATAAGACAACAATCAAAGAAATACAATTATGAAATATACATTATTCGCAATAGCTTTTTCGGCTTTATTATTTTCTTGTGGTAATAAGGAAGATAATGGAGTAAGTGCTTACAAAGGTTTGGATAAGCAAAAGCAAGAACAAAAAGATTTGGATAGTATTGGAAAGGAAGCACAACAAACGTTTGATGATTTCAAATTGGCGTTATCGATGAAAGATACTACAACGACTAATTTTATTGTCAAACAAATGTATGATATTCCGAATGCGACACAAAAAGAACATATTTGGATTCGTGATGTATATTCGGACAACGACCAATTAAAAGGAATTGTGGACAACGTTCCTCAATACACAAAATTAGTTAAACACAATGATACAGTTGTGATTGATCCGACCAAATTATCAGATTGGATGTATTATAAAGGTGATAAAATGATTGGTGGATTTACAATAAAATATATGCGTAGTAAAATGACTGATGCGCAGAAAAAAGAGTTTGATAAACAATATAAAGTAAAATTTGAGGATTAATTTCTGCTCAGAAAATAATAAAATCAAAAAGGCAATCTTTCGTTAGATTGCCTTTTAATTTTGAAATTATTTTCCTTAATCAATCAAAGACAATTGAATTTTACGTTTTTCTGTATCAATTCCAATTACGGTTACTTCAATTTGTTGACTCAAATGCACTTTTGAATTTACATCTGAAATAAATTCATTCGAAATTTTAGAAATATGAATCAAACCATTTTCTTTGATTCCTATATCTACAAAACAGCCAAAATTGGTAATATTATTAATAATTCCAGGAACTTTCATGCCCAATTGCAAATCTTCGAATTTCTTTAATCGTTGATCAAAACTAAAAACTTTTGCAGTAGAACGCGGATCTAAACCAGGTTTTTCAAGTTCTTTTTTAATATCTTCTAAAGTTGGTAAACCTACTTTTTCGGTAATATATTTGGTTAAATCAAGTTGATTAATCAATTCTTTATTCTGAATTAAATCTTTCAAATCAACTTTCAAATCTTTCGCCATTTTCTCTACAAGAGCATACGATTCTGGGTGAACAGCAGAATTATCTAACGGATTTTTTGCATTTGGAATTCGTAAAAAAGCAGAAGCTTGTAAGAATGCTTTTTCACCCAAACGAGGAACTTTTAGTAACTCTTTTCTCGAATTAAATGCACCATTTTCGCTTCGATATTCTACAATATTTTCAGCCATTTTTTCACCAATTCCTGCAACATAATTTAGTAAATGTTTGCTTGCTGTGTTCAGATTTACACCAACTTTGTTTACACAGAAAGAAACAACATCATCCAACTCATTTTTCAATAAAGTTTGATCGACATCATGTTGATACTGACCAACTCCAATCGATTTTGGCTCTATTTTTACTAATTCTGCCAAAGGATCTTGTAAACGGCGGCCTATAGAAACAGCACCGCGAACGGTAACATCTTTATCCGGAAATTCGTCGCGCGCAATTTTAGAAGCCGAATAAACCGAAGCACCAGCTTCATTTACAACAAAAACTTTTAGTGGACGATCAAATGCAATATTCTGAACCAAATATTCTGTCTCGCGAGAAGCTGTTCCATTTCCTATTGAAATTGCATCTACATTATAAGCATTGACAAGCGATTTTAATTTTTTGATAGCTTGAGTTTTTTCATTTTGTGGCGCATGAGGATAGATATTTTCGTTGTGTAACAAATCGCCTTGCTCATCTAAAACAACCACTTTGCATCCCGATTTGTAACCAGGATCTATCGCTAAAATTCGTTTTTCTCCCAGAGGTGGCGCCAAAAGCAATTGATTTAAGTTTTTCGAAAAAACATTTATTGATGTTTCATCTGCTTTTTGTTTTGCTTCTTTCAACACTTCATTTGAGATTGAAGGAGCTAAAAGTCGTTTGTAAGCATCTTTTATCGCTTCCTCAATAACCCAAGAAACTTCTGGTTGAATAGATTTTATCAACGTATATTCTAAAAATTTGAAGGCTTCTTTTTTATCAATTGATACATTTACTTTCAAAAAACCTTCATTTTCGCCGCGTAAAATAGCCAATAATCGGTGAGAAGCAATTTTTTTCAATAATTCTTCGTATTCAAAATAGTTCGAGTATTTAGCCGAATCTTCATCATCTATTTTAGATTTTACTAGTTTACTTTCAATCAAAGCAGATTTTCTGAAAATATCTCGCAATCGATGACGTACATATTCATTTTCATTTATCCATTCTGCAATAATATCTTGTACACCTGCAAAAGCATCTTCGATACTTGTCACATCTTCATTTAGATATTTTTTTGCTAAATCATCCAAATCAGGAATATTATTTTGCTTCATGATGATTTTTGCCAAAGGCTCTAAACCTTTTTCTTTTGCAATGGTTGCACGTGTTTTTTTCTTCTTTTTATAAGGAAGATATAAATCTTCTAATTGAACCAAATCAAAACTTTTCTGAATACGTTGTTGTAATTCATTGCTCAATTGATTCTGCTCTTCCAATGTTTTTAAAATAAATTCTTTTCGAGAAACAATTTCATTGTATTGATTTTGCAGTTTTTTTATAGCAGAAATTTGAACTTCATCAAGATTTCCTGTGACCTCTTTTCTATATCTCGCAATAAAGGGTATGGTATTATCTTCATTCAAACAATTTACTGTATTGTTGATTGATTTTTCTGAAATAGAATTAAGATGTTGATGAATGTATTGAATCAAATTCATGTTAAAAGTTTGGCCTTGCAAATTACTATTTTTCACAAACATAAAAAATAGCATGTTTTATTTATATAGGTCGTATTTAATAGAGTGCTTTTTTTATATAATAATCTAATATTTAGAGTTTTTAATATCAGTCTTATTTTAAATAAAAAAGAATAATAAAAATTTTCTAAAAAGTTTTGGTGTTTATTAAATTATTTCTAAATTTGACCTTAGGTAGTAGAGAGTAAGATTGATTTTTTTTAATGTTAAATTTATACTTACTAGTGTAAGTTTTTTTAAAAATCAATTGGGTTTAAGCTGAGGAGCTTAAACCCGTTTTTTTTTATACAACTTTCTTATCTTTGAGCAAATATATCTACAAAATGGCTCGTATAAAATTAGATTTTTCAGACAAATTTTTATTTTCAACAATAATACCAGTACGCATAACTGATCTCAATTATGGAAATCATTTGGCAAACGATAAAGTATTGTCCATTATACATGAATCGCGAATTCAGTTTTTTCAACATTATGGCTATTCGGAATTAGATTTTGGAGGTGTAAGTGTGATTATGGGTGATGTTGCGATTGAGTATAAAAATCAAGCTTTTTATGGTGATGAATTGTTGATTGAGATTGGTGTGCAAGATTTTTCGCGTGTTAGTTTTGATGTAATCTATAAAATTTCTACAAAAGATAAATTAATTGCAAAAGCGAAAACAGGAATTGTGACCTTCGATTATCAGCAAAATAAAGTGGTTGAGGTTCCTCAAAAGATAAAAGATCTTTTTGAAGTTGTATAATCTTATAAATTAATTACGCTAATCATTTAAGTCTTTGTAAATTTGCACCGAGTTATGAAGATTTTACCATATAAAAATTTATTTGTCGGAATTACCGACACATTGCAACAAATTTTCTTCGAAGGAAAATATGCAGATAAAGAAGTTGAGCGAACATTGAAATCTAATAAGCAATGGGGAGCGCGCGATCGTGCTTTTATTGCCGAAACGGTTTACGATTTAGTTCGTTGGAAACGTTTGGTTGAAGGGGCAATGAGCCGTCCGCTTTCTCCTGATACAATTTGGGAGTTTGTTGGAACTTGGTTTGCTTTAGATCCAGAGCAAACGTTACCAAAATGGGAAGAATTTCAAAAAATCTATCCAAAAGAAGTCTTGAAAAGACATCACAATTCGTCTAAAAATATTGCGGTTGCTGAATCGTATCCAGATTGGATGTTCGAGTTAGGAGAGAAGTCGTTGGGAAATCGTTGGTTAGATGAAGTGCATGCAATGAACTCGCAAGCACCAACAGTTTTACGTGTGAATTCCTTGAAAACAGACCGTAAAACATTACAAAAAGCGTTGAAGGAGCGTAGAATAAAAACGAAAGTTTTATCGAAATATCAAGATGCTTTAGAGCTAGAAGAGAAAACAAATATTTTTCGTACAGATGAATTTCAGAATGGTTGGTTCGAAGTTCAAGATGCAGGATCACAATTGATTGCGCCATATTTACGTGTTCAACCAGGAATGCGTGTGGTAGATGCTTGTGCTGGTGCAGGAGGAAAAACATTGCATTTAGCTGCTTTGATGGAAAACAAAGGGCAAATTATTGCAATGGATTTGTACGATTGGAAATTGAAAGAATTGAAACGTCGTGCAAAACGTAACAATGTGCAAAATGTACAAACAAAGGTGATTGAAGCAAAAACAATCAAGCGTATGGAAAATTCTGCTGACCGCTTGTTGATTGATGCGCCTTGTTCTGGAATGGGAGTTTTGAAACGTAATCCTGATGCAAAATGGAAATTAAGACCAGAATTTATTGACGAAATATTAGCAACACAAGAAAAAATATTAGCTGATTATTCTAAAATCATTAAAGTTGGTGGAATGATGGTTTATGCAACTTGTTCTATTTTACCACAAGAAAATGAACAACAAGTAGAAAAATTCTTGAAAAATAATCCAAATTATAAAATGGTTTCAGACAAAATGCATTATCCATCTCAAACTAATTATGATGGATTTTACATGGCTTTGATTGAAAGAATTTCTTAAGCTGTTAATTATTATAAGATACAAAAGACTAAGTGAAAGCTTGGTCTTTTTTTGTTACAATAATTATTTTATCCTAAATCTAACTCGTCTATTCTCAAAATTTTTCCAATCAATACAATTTGTGGCAGGATTACATTCTTTGTATTTCAAATCCGAAAAACCTTTGGCAGAAATTGAAAATCGATTTTTATTCAGACCTTTTTCTACCAAATAATTCAATACAGCATTTGCTCTTCGTTGTGATAAATCGAAATTGTAAGATTCTGTTCCAACTGCGTCTGTGTGACCTTCGATGATAAAATGAAGCGATGGATTTCGTTTCATAATTGCAACAACTTCATTCAATTTTGGATAATCAATCGCTCTGATTTCAGCTTTATTAAAATCAAATTCGACGGTCTCCATCAAATAATTTGAATAATCTTGAACATAATTTCCAATCTTTTTATCACTCAAATTACTTTCAGGACAACCATTTCCAAAACGATTTCCTTTTATATACGGACATTCATCTTCGATATCCATCACGCCATCGGCATCTGTATCATAATCATTGTTGTAATTTTCTATATTTCCTTTTTGAATCAATAAATTATAAGGTGTTGAAATGTTAAATTCAGTTCCAATTTTCTCAATTTCTTTTCGATATCGTCCATCTTTTTTGCACATTTCACCGCAACGTTCTTCATCTTTTAAGAGATAATCGATCTTTTGTTTTGCCCAATAAAATTTAATTGCTTCTGTAAATTCACTTGGATTTGGTTGTTTAATCTCAAAGTTTTGAGTGAAATTTTGGTTGGATTGAAGACCTATGATTTCGATTTTTTTTGGATAACGACGATTGCAATCACGCGAAACAAAATTGACCGAATTTTGAGCTAAATACGTATTGAAATTCTTCGGAAACGTTTCATTGAGGTTGATTTGGGATGATTGAACTTTAAGGTGATAAATAGAAGAATTCAAAACAGCTTGCTGAAATTGAGCTGTTTTTTGATTCAATTCTTTTGGTTCATTGACTGTAATCGGAAGCGTTCCTGTTGCTAAACTTATGAAATTCATCGCATGATAATCCAATTCTTTTCCAATTCCTAATGTTATAAATTGAGTATCTTTTGCATAATTTCGGAGTGAATTATAAACCGTTTCATTCAAATTTATCGCTCCATCAGAAATAATTGCGATGATTCTTTTATAGTTTTTATCAAAAGGATTTTTCTGAATTTGCTCTATTGCTTCATCCAATAATTTTTCGCCAGTTCCATTCAAATAATTAACTTTTTCTAAAGCTAAAGTGATGTTTTCTTTCGTTGGAAATTGAGAAGAATTAAAAATTAATTCATTTTTCGTAGAATAAACCAACATATTAAATTTATCTGTTTCGTTTAGATTTGGAAGAAGTTGATTCATCAATTTTTTGGTGGTTTCAATTGGTTGATTCATCATAGAACCAGAAGCATCCAAAACGAACAAAAATTCTCGCGGAGCATTGTATTTAGAAGGATTATTTGCAGGTTCAATTGTTCCTAAAATATAATCGCAACCATTTTCAGTAAACGTTTCAATTCCTGTTTGTAGTTCATTTTTTGTATAAGCATATTGAAGAGTTGGAATCTTTTTATCGAAATTTTTTGAAACATAATTTCGATCATTTTCCTTTGAAAATTTTAAATCAGAAACAATTTTTGAAATCGGAAAATTTCCCGAAAGATGAATAACTGAATTTATGTTTTTCGGGTAACCATTCAATTGATTGTTCCAACGATGAATTTGGGTAAAAGATTCTGTTCGTTTAACGATAAATTCTAAAAATGAAACTTGATAATTCAAACTATTTTCTTCAACAATTTTCGAAACTTTTAGCTGAATTTTTAGTGTAGCATGTGCAGGAATTTTTCCTAAATCTAATTGTAAAACTTGATTGTTTTGTTGATTTTTAAAAATAGTTGAAGCATCAATATTTTTTAACTCTTTTCGAATATCTACAATCGATTTGGATTGAATTTCGAAAACTTTATCATTTACAAAAGCTTTTAATTCGTACAAATTTTGAGAAGCTTGATAAGGATAAATAAATTTAGCCAAAATATCTTCCGAAGAATTGTTCTGAAATGTAAAATTATGACTCAAATTACCCAATAAATGATGAAAATTATAGTCATTTTCGAGAGAAATTGCTTCTATTTTTTCAAAATCTTCTTCATTTTGAAGTTCCAAATACGGATAAATTTGCTGTGCACAACAAAATGTATTCAGCAGAATAAAAAAAAAGGAAAAAAATAGATTTTTTGTGTTCAACGAATCGATTTTAAAAATTCAATGTAAAGATAATGAAAGAATTGATGTATTTTCTATCATCAGTTATAGTAAAGTTTAATGTATATTTAATAAATCGTCAAATCAGAAATAATTATTAAATCATATTTAAAAAAGATTGGTTTAATAATTGCTTCTTTCAGATTTAACAAAAAAGTTAAGTAAATTTGCACTTTATTTTACATAAAAGATGAATTTTAATTTCACAGAAGTTGAAAGAGTAGAAAGTATTTCTGCAAAAGATTTTCAGAAATATTACGTTAAACCTCAAAAACCAGTTGTAGTAGAGCGAATTACAGAGGATTGGCCTGCGTACGAAAAGTGGAATTTTGAGTATATAAAACAAGTTGCAGGCAACAAGGTTGTCCCTTTATACAATAATGATCCGGTTGATTATACGAAGAAAGTAAATGAACCAGTAGCAAAGATGAAAATGTCTGAATATGTAGATTTGTTGCAAAGTGAGCCGACAGATTTGCGTATATTTTTGTACAATTTGATGAGTCAAGTTCCGCAATTGCAACAAGATTATAAAATGCCAGATTTGGGTTTGAATCTTTTCAAATCGATGCCAATGTTATTTTTTGGAGGTGAAGGATCGAATGTTTTTATGCATTATGATATCGATTTAGCGAATATTTTGCATTTCCATTTTGCAGGAAAAAAACGTTGTATTATTGTTCCGCCAAAGGATTCGAAATACATGTACAAAATTCCGCATTCGGTAATTTGTAGAGAAGATATTGATTTTGATAATCCTGATTTTGATAAATGGCCAGCGCTGAAAAATATAAATCCGATGGTTGCAGACCTAAAACACGGAGAAATGCTTTATATGCCAGAAGGTTGGTGGCATTATATGAAATATTTGACGCCAGGTTTTTCGATGAGTTTGCGTTCGTTGGCACATAAACCAAAAAATTTGTCCGAAGCGATTTATAACATATTTTTGATGCGTACATACGATAATGTGATGCGAAAAATAAAAGGTAAAACTTGGATTGAAGAAAAAAATGAGCGCGCAATTACACAAACAAATAAATTAATTGCGAAATAAAAATACAGTTTTTAGAAAATTTTTCTAAATGAAGGAATATCTTTCGAAAGATGTTCCTTTTTTTATTCTACTGTCCTAAAAACTTATAAATCAATAAATATTTGATTTTCATGTTTTAAAATTTCGATAGATATTTGCAGAATATTTTTCTGAATTTTTAGTAATATGATCATAAAAAAAGGAAATTTTTGGGCTTTATTGCCTTTAATCATTTTCATACTTGTCTATTTTTCGGCATCTATTTATCTGAACGATTTTTATTCTGTTCCAGCATTGGTTGTTTTCATGTTAGCATTAGTAATTGCATTTGTTCAATTCCCTAAGGTTTCATTTCATACGAAAGCCGAGGCTTTTTGTAAGAATGCGGGTGAAGAAACCATTATGTTGATGATTTTAATTTTTCTTCTCGCTGGAGCGTTTGGAAGTTTAGGATCTACAATTGGTGCTGTAGAATCAACAGTGAATTTATTTTTGAATTATCTTCCTTCTTCCTTTATTGTAGCAGGTTTCTTTTTGTTATCTTGTTTTATTGCGACGGCTTTGGGAACATCGGTTGGAACAATTGTAACTGTTGCGCCGATTGCAGTGCAAATGGATAAAATGATTCCAGGTTCTATGCCAATTTTGTTAGGAGCAGTAGTTGGTGGAGCGATGTTTGGCGATAATTTATCATTTATTTCTGATACAACAATTGCTGCAACACGTACGCAAGAAGTGAGCATGAAATCTAAATTTAAAACTAATTTTCGAATAGTAGTTCCAGCAGCTATTGTTTCGACGATTATATATTTTTCACTTTCTCAACATTTTGACACAACCAATTTTCAAGGAAAACAGTTAGATTTTGACTTGATTTTAATCTTACCTTATCTATTAGTTTTTGGACTAGCAATGTCTGGAATTAATGTGATTTGGGCTTTAATTGTAGGAATTCTTTCGTTTCTTGGAATTGGTTTGTTCTATTCTGGTGTTCCTTTACTAGACTTAGTTTCTTCTATTAATGAAGGTTTTAAAGGAATGTTTGAGTTGAGTATTATTTGTTTAATTATTGGTGGAATTGTTGGAATTATTCGTTTGAATGGTGGATTAGATTTTATCATTTATCATCTAACCAAAAATATTAAAACAAAACGTCAGGCTGAGATGAGTATTGCGTCGCTTACAGCTTTGGCGAATGCTTGTTTGGCAAATAACACGATTACAATTTTGATTTGTGGTAAAATTGCAAAAGATATTTCTGATCATCATGATTTAGAGGGAAAACGTGTGGCAAGTATTTTGGATACGGTTTCGTGTTTTGTACAAGGAATCTTACCTTATGGTGCGCAAGTTTTGGCAGCGGTTGCAGCTGCAAATACAATTTCAAGTGCAACAAAGGTTTCTTCGGTTGATGTGTTATCTAACTTATATTATCCATTTTTAACTGGAATTTGTACGCTTATTTTTATCTTATTTTTTCAGCCAAAATCATTCAAAAAATAGATTGATGTATGATATTCATTCGTCGAATATTATTTTATAACTTTGTAGACTGAAATTTTTTAAGATGAAAAGAGTTGTCGTAGGACTTTCTGGAGGAGTAGATTCAAGTGTTACAGCCTATTTGCTAAAAGAGCAAGGCTATGATGTGATCGGATTATTTATGCGTAATTGGAACGATGCATCGGTAACGTTGGAAGATGAATGCCCATGGATAGAAGATAGTGCAGACGCTTTGTTGGTAGCTAAAAAATTAGATATTCCTTTTCAGGTAATTGATATGTCTGATTCGTACAAAGAACGTATTGTAGATTATATGTTCAATGAATACGAGCAAGGAAGAACACCAAATCCTGATGTGTTGTGTAACCGAGAAATTAAGTTCGATTTGTTTTTGAAAACAGCTTTAGAACTTGGTGCAGATTATGTAGCAACAGGGCATTATGCACGAAAAACTTCTACAATTGATGAAAATGGAAAAGAGATTTTTCAATTGTTAAAAGGTAACGATAACAATAAAGATCAATCGTATTTCTTGTGTCAATTGTCGCAAGATCAATTAAGCAAAGCATTATTCCCAATTGGAGATATAGAAAAACCAGAAGTAAGAAGAATTGCGCAAGAGCAAGGCTTGGTTACAGCGAATAAGAAAGATTCGCAAGGTTTATGTTTTATTGGAAAAGTTAGTTTACCTGAATTTTTGCAACAACAATTAAAACCAAAAGAAGGTGTAATTGTAGAAATAGCCAAAGATTGGAACGGATATAAAAGAGAAATTCCAACTTTTGAAAATAAATATGAAGCATTAGATTTCGAAGCAAAAGGTTTCTCATACAAACAAGAAGACGGAGATATTGTAGGTAAACATCAAGGCGCACATTATTTCACTCGCGGTCAACGAAAAGGATTGGGAGTTGGAGGAAAAGTAGAACCTTTGTTTATTATTGATACAGATGTAGAGACTAATGTTATTTACACAGGTCAAGGCGCTGATCATTCAGGTTTATTGAAGAAAGCATTGTTTATAAAAGAAGAGGAAGTACATTGGGTTCGCGAAGATTTAACTTTGAAAACCGACGAAACAATGGAAGTGATGGCGCGTATTCGTTACCGCCAACCTTTGCAAAGAGCAATTTTACACAAAGCTGAAAACGGAATGTATGTTGAATTTGAAAACCCTCAATCTGCAATTACAGAAGGTCAATTCTGTGCTTGGTATGTTGAAGACGAACTTTTAGGCTCTGGTGTAATTAATAATTAAAAAATATAAACATCATTATTATATTGAACGCTCAAGATTTTCTTGAGCGTTTTATGTTAATATCATTTATTAAAAAAAAATCCTTTTACTTTTTGTTGCTTTGGTAAACCATCTTGAAATCTCATCTAAGCATGTGTTCCATCACAAAAAGACTAATTAAAAGATTGTCCACAACGGCAAAGATAAGTTGTATCTTTTGCTTCAAATTTTTCTCCTTCTTGGTAATTGACAGAAATTCCTTGCTGATTTGGAATGATAAACTGCTGAACAATTTTAGGCTTTCCGTGCAAGATATAAGGTCCATTTTCTGTGATTTCTATATAGATACCATCTGTATTTTGACTTGTTCCTATTTGAATATTTAACTTGTTTTGATCATCCATAATTGTAGATTTAGACTGATATTTACTACAATTTAAAAACTATTTTGGTTAGAATGAGTTTAAATTTTGTGCAGTAATTGACTATAATTTAATAGATAAAGGTTGTTGTTTTTACATAGGATTTAGAATGTTTTGATTACTTTTATTTGAAAATAATGATTATGCCAACAATTCAACTCAAACATACAGAAATTAAACATCACAATGCTTTGTTATATCATTTACCAGAAGATCAAATTTCTTTTACAGCCTTACCTAGCGAGACTTTTGAGCGTTTGAAATTACGCACAGATGGACATGCAAAACCAAATACAATTTTGTTAGATGATGAACCAATTGGTTTTTTCGTGTTAGACTATGGTGACGATAAATTGGAGATGACGAATAATACGAATTCGTTGTTGTTGCGTTCTTTATCAATAAACCCTGAGTTTCAAGGAAAAGGTTACGGAAAAATTTCGATGAGTTTGATGGATGATTTTGTAAAAGATAATTTTCCTACAATTGATGAATTGGTTTTAGCGGTTAATTTCAAAAATAAATCAGCATATGATTTGTATCTAAAAGTTGGTTATATAGATGATGGTTCTCAACGAGAATGGTTCAATGGAATGCAACATTTATTGAGAAAGAAAATTTAATTGTTAAACTTTATCCTTTTCCAAGCGACAACTTGCACACCTTCTGAATAATGCATTAAATCTGGTCTCGAATCGATGAAAAATAAATACCAGATTTTCCATTTTTTGTGAGATATGTTCTCAAATTAATTTCGTCAAAATCAGAAGTAGGAGAGAGTGCAGGCAAAAAACGAGGTCGAATTTTTTCCATTGTAAATGCGATAATTGAGACCCAATCAGAATCATTTATTTCATCAATTTCTAAATCTTTTGGAACTAATTCTCTCAAAATTTCTTTGTCAATTCTGTAATGAAAAAATAACGCTCTGTTCCATTCTTGATAATATTTCCATCGTTTTGTTGGGTCATTTCAACCACGATGATTTTTTTTCGGTTAGAATTTGTTTGATCGTATATTTCACTTAAAACCTTGTTAAACTTATGGTTGAAGGTGCAAAATCTATTGCGAAATAAAGAAAATTGTAGTTACTTCGCATACCAATTTTTATCATATGAAAAACTTGTTTTATATCTTCGTGATTAGTTTTTTAACGTCATGTGCAGCAATACATAATGTGCCAACTTCTCAGAATCCAAATAATTTTATTCAACCGAATACAACAAGTTCTTTTGTGGATCAAAACGGAAATTTTTACCCAGATAATTGGTTGAAATCGTATGGTAAACCTCCTAGAAATGCAAGTCGTAGAGATTATTCGTTGATGAAAATTGCGACTGAAAACAACTTTCAAAATCAATTAACTTCTTATGAAAGTTTGCGTTTAAAAAATATCGAAAAAAGAGTTAAAAATAAGAAACGTGTCATCATTTTTGTGCATGGAATTGATAATGATTATTTGTTTAGCCTGAAAAATTACAATAAAGCCAAAACTTATATGAATATTAATTCTTCGAATGATGAGGTGATTAATTTTTATTGGGATGGATTGGTGAACGAGAGTCTTTTTGGTACTGCAAAAGTTTGGGTAAGTGCAACGACAAATAGCCAAATGGCGGGTGTTTTCGGGCTTCGTAGAATTTTGAATGTCATTCATAACAAAGACGTTTATTTGATTTCGCATAGTCGTGGCGCATCGGTTGTTTTGAGCTCGTTGGTGAATCCTTCGTTGCGTGAAAGTGAGATAAAACGTGCTGAAACTGCGCATCATGTCGATTTTACGAATGCAGAAACTTTGTTAGAAAATAATAATAAAATTTACAGCATTATGTTGGCGCCTGCGATTGGAAAAGTTGATTTCACATTGGATAATAATCAATTAAAAACCTTTACACCTCAGTTAAAACGTATGCATATCACGATAAATGACACGGATTATGTATTAGGGAAAGGAAAGATTGGATTTTTATCTCGAAGTTTGATTGCGACAGATTTTGGTTACAAAAAAGATTTGTTTGATGAACTTTCTAAAAATTATACATTTTTAGAAGAAACTGATTTTTCCGGACAAGATTCGCACGAATTTAGAGAATATATCACTAATCCGAAGTTTATTACAATTCTGAAAGAATTCAAGTTGGCCAAATAAAGGGAGGTTAGAAGTGCAAAACTCGAAATGCGAACTTCGCTTATTCATTTCCTAAATAGTAATTCAAACTTCGTTATTATACGTTGTTTTGCTTCAAATAATGTTTTCTTCCAATATATTCTAAATGAAGAAAATTTGCAGTTTCAATAAAAGGTAAAAAGAAATTATCATCCAAATGATTTTCGATAGAACTTGTGATAACACGTACTTTTTTACCCATTAATTTTCGTCCAATTGTTTCTTGAGAACTAATTAAATTTATTAATCGATCAAAGAAATTTTCATCAAACTACTCATCGAATACCAATAAACCGGTGTCGCAAAAATTATTTCTTCAAATTCTATAATTTGATTAATGATTTCTAAGAATTGATCTTTGTCAGAATAAGTTTCATCATCATTATAAAGTTCAATAGTATAATCAATCAATTTTAAACAAGCTATTTCAGGATAAATTTCTTGAATCAATTTCGTTGTGTCACCATCTCTATTGTGAGAACCGTTTATAATAATTTGCTTATTCATTTTACATTCAATATAATTCAAAAAAATTATAGTTTCGCTTACAGCATTTCGCATTTCGAGCTACGAACCTCGCAAATCATTTCTTAAATTCAATCACTTCCAAATTTTCAATTTTTCCTTTATTCAACTCAAACCGTAACATTGTACGAACTTTCTGAAAACCGTGTTTACCAACTGCGCCAGGATTCATATGAATTAAACCCAATTGTTTATCAGGCATCACTTTTAGTATATGTGAATGTCCACAAATAAATAATTTCGGAGGATTTTCTGTGATTTCTTTTCGAATTGCAGGATTATATTTTCCTGGATAACCACCAATATGCGTAATCCAAACATCAACACCTTCCAACGTAAATCTGTTGTTGAGCGGGAATTCTGCGCGCGCTTTATTATCATCAATATTTCCATAAACAGCACGCAAAGGTTTTATTTTAGCCAATTTATCGGTTACAGAAATATCGCCAATATCTCCAGCATGCCAAATTTCGTCTGCTTGTTGTGCATATTCCAAAATTCTATCGTCGATATAAGAATGCGTGTCCGAAAGTAAAAGAATTTTCTTCAAAAGGTTGTATTTTTGTTGCTCAAATTTACAACAATTGCGATATTTTTTAGAATTAGCATACAACGGAAAAAATTATTTTGGTTATCAAATTCAACCCAATCAAATTTCGGTTCAAGAAGTTATTGAAGATAGATTGTCTAAAATCTTAAGAAAAGAAATTTCGATTGTCGGTGCAGGGCGTACAGACTCTGGTGTTCATGCGAAAAAGATGTTTATTCATTTTGATTATGAAGATGAATTATCGGTTGATTTAATCAAAAAATTAAATTCTTTTTTACCAAAAGACATCGCTGCTTATCGTTTATTTTTGATGGATGATGAAGCGCATGCGCGTTTTGATGCGACTTCGCGTTCGTACAATTATTTTATTTCGCCTTTCAAAGATCCTTTTGCGTTTGATAGTGCTTGGATTTTTAACCGAGAATTGGATATTGAAAAAATGAATGAAGCAGCAAAATTGTTAATTAAGCAAGGAGATTTCGGAAGTTTTGCTAAATTACATACCGATGTGAAAACAAATATTTGCGATGTAAGGGAGGCATTTTGGCGCAAAAATGAAAACGGACAATTGGTTTTTCAAATCACTGCTGATCGTTTTTTGCGAAATATGGTGCGCGCAATTGTTGGAACATTGGTTGAGGTTGGATTAGGAAGAATTTCTATCCACGATTTTGAAGAAATTATTGAACAAAAACAACGTTCTTCGGCAGGAGCTTCGGCGCCAGCGCAGGGTTTGTATTTGGTAGATGTTCAATATCCAAAAGAATTATTTAAAAATGAGTTCAAATAATGAGAATACATCGTTTGATTTTAATGGATTAAAACGTGTTTTGCAAATCGGAGCGCAAAGCAAAGTGATGTTTTGGTCGGTGGTTTTTGTAGCGGTTTTTAGTGCGTGTTTTTCTGTTTATCGTCCGTATTTAACGGGAAATATCATCGACGATTATATTCAGACAAAAGATTTACCAGGGCTTCAAATGCAAATCGTGAAACTATCTTTGGTGTTAGTTTTCGAAGGAATTTTGTCTTTTTTTATGGTTTATTTAGCGAATGTTGTTGCACAACGAGTTATCCGTTTATTACGAGTTCGTTTGTATAATCATTTGATCAAATTCAAGCTTGGTTACTTCGATAAAACGCCAAATGGAGTTTTGGTAACACGTTCAGTTTCTGATATTGAAACGATTGCTGAGGTTTTCAATGACGGAATTTTAGTGATGTTAGGCGATGTACTAAAAATCATTTTCATCGTTGTTGTGATGTATTGGATGAACTGGGTTTTAGCAACGGTTGTGATTGTGATTCTTCCGTTGATGATGATTATTACACGATTGTTCCAAAAAGCATTGAAAAATGTTTACCAAGAAGAACGTACAATTGTGGCGAAATTAAATACGTTTGTGCAAGAACGATTAACAGGAATGAATATTATTCAGGTATTTAATCGTCAGCAAGCAGAATACAATAAATTCGTTTCGATTAATAATGATTTAAAGAAAAATTATCTAAAAACAGTTTTCTATTTTTCATTAATGTTTCCTGTTGTCGATATTATTTCGGCTTTAGCAACGGGAAGTTTGATTTGGTTTGGAGGGCTTAGAACAGCTGTTTATGGAGATGTTTCTGTCGGAGATTTGATTGCTTTTACACAATATGTTACGTTGTTAACTGCGCCAATGCGTGCAATTGCAGAGCGTTTCAATACGATTCAGCGTGGGTTGGTAGGAGCGGATCGTGTGTTCAAAATTATTGATGATGATCAAACTTTGCCAGATAATGGAACAATAAAATTGGATCATGTAAAAGGTAAAATCGATTTTGAAAATGTGAAGTTTTCTTATGTTCCGAATAATTTGGTTTTGAAAGGAATTTCTTTTTCGACAAAACCAGGTGAAAAAATTGCAATTGTAGGTGCCACAGGTGCAGGAAAATCTACTATAATTAATTTATTGAGTCGTTTTTATGACATCGATTCTGGAACAATTAAAATAGATGATGTAAATATTCATGATATGGAATTGAAGAATTTACGTCAACACGTTGCAGTTGTTTTGCAGGATGTTTTCTTGTTTAATACAACGATTTATGACAATATTGTTTTAGGTAATAAAGATATTTCGTTGGAAGAAGTACAAAATGCTGCGAAAATTATTGGAATTGATAATTTTATAATGTCATTACCAAAAGGCTATTACAGTGAGGTAAGCGAGCGTGGTTCGACACTTTCTGTAGGTCAACGTCAATTGATTTCATTTTTGAGAGCATATATTTATAATCCAGAGATTTTGGTGTTGGACGAGGCAACTTCTTCTATTGATACAGAATCGGAAGAATTAATACAAAAAGCGACTGATAAGCTAACACAAGGTAGAACTTCTATCATTATTGCACATCGTTTAGCGACGATTCAAAATGCAGATAAAATTATTGTGATGGATAATGGAATGATTGTTGAGCAAGGTACACATAGCGAATTGTTGGCTCAGAAAGGTTATTATGCCAATTTATATGAAGTCCAATTCTCGAAAGAAAATTAAAAATTTAACAGAAATAAATCGTTAGATTTGTTTAACTTGAACAATCAATAATATTAACTTTAAAACTCTAATTAAAAATGAAAAAATTATTTTTAGCTGCTGCAGTATTAGGTGTAGTTTCTTTATCTTCTTGTAAATCTGAAAAAGAAAAAGTAGATGCAAAAGTAGAAAATACGCAAGAAAATGTAGCAAATACAGTAGAAGAGCAAGTAGAAGCTGGAAAAGAGACAATGGATAAAGTTGCTGATGTAGCAAAAGATTTACCAACTTTCTCTGATCCAAAAATTACTGAATTTGTTGGAAAATACAACAAATGGGCTGCTGATATGAAATTAGCTGCAACTGCTGGTGATGCAAATAAATTAGCTGAATTAACAAAACAATCAGTAGATTTTCAAAAAGAATTACAAGGTTTTACTCAAACTTTGAAACCAGAAGATGCTAAAAAATTACAAGATTGGACAGCTGAAATTCAGAAACAATTAAACAAATAATTAAATTTATATTTAATGATAAGCTCGAATTTATTCGAGCTTTTTTTATGGATTAAATTATGATTTATGATATAGATTGATAATATAATAATGTATATCTTTATCACAAAAATTTATAGATATCAATTTTTATATATGACATTAGTACAATTACAATATGTGCTGGCAGTGGCTGAGCATAAGAACTTTACAATTGCTGCTGATAAATCCTTTGTAACTCAACCAACATTGAGTATGCAGATTCAGAAATTGGAAAAAGAATTGAATATTGACATTTTCGATAGAACATCGCATCCAATCAAAATCACTCAAATTGGAGAGAAAATTGTTGCGCAAGCGAAAACAATTTTAATGGAAGCTAACCGAATGAAACACTTGGTAAACGAAGAAAAAGGTTTATTAGAAGGTGATTTCATTATTGGTGTTATTCCTACTGTTTTACCTTCTTTGGTACCATTATTTTATAAAACATTTCAGAAAAATAATCCGAAATCAAATCTTATTATCAAAGAATTGCAAACGGATAAAATTATAAAAGGAATAAAAGATGGTTCGTTGGATTTTGGAATTGTGGTTTCGCCACTTTTCGAGGATCAAATTATCGAAAAACCGCTTTATTATGAGCCATTGGTAGCTTATGTACCAAACGGGCATCGCTTATCTGACAAAGATAAAATCAATGAAGATGATTTAAACACTTCTGATTTATTAATCTTGCAAGAAGGACATTGTTTCAGAAATAATGTGTTGGCTTTATGTGATACTTCTAATCTGAAAAATCGTCCGATTAAGTTAGATTCAGGAAGTTTTGAAGCCTTAGTTAAATTAGCAAATGATGGATATGGAATGACCTTGTTGCCTGCTTTGGTTGCAGATGATTTGCCACAAGAGTATAAGAAATTTGTTAAAAACTTTGAGTCGCCAGTTCCAACACGTGAAGTTTCGTTAATTTTTCATCAATCTCAATTAAGAGATTCTTTCGAGAAAGAATTAATCAATACAATTCAAAGTATTTTGAGAGGAAAAATATTCTTAGAAAAAGATCAAAAGTTAGATTCGAATATGGTTTCTTTACCAAAAAAATAATAGAAAAAACGACTCAAAATTAAATTTTGAGTCGTTTTTTTATGTCTTTAAATTTCCTTTAAGGAACTATTGTTGTAAATAAATATGTCGCAAAAAGTGTTAATAAAACAATTCCTTGCTGAATATTTGTTCGACCAGAATTTAATGATAAATAAACGGTGAACAAGGATAACACTAATAAGATAGATGATTTTGCGTCTATTCCTAATGTGACTTCTAATCCTGTGAAATAACAAACAATTGCTACCGCAGGAATTGTTAAACCAATTGATGCTAAAGCAGAGCCTAAAGCCAAGTTAAGGCTTGTTTGTAAACGGTCTTGTTTTGCGGCTTTATATGCGGCTAAACCTTCTGGTAATAAGATAACTACGGCAATTATAATTCCCACCAATGATTTTGGAGCACCTAAATCCATCACAATTGTTTCGATGGTTGGCGATAATTTTTTTGATAATAAAACAACTGCACACAAAGCAACTAATAATAAAACTAAACTCGAGATTGTAGTCAATAAATTTGGTTTTTCGACATGTAATTCTGATGTCACATTATCTTTGCTAGTTTGCGGTAAGAAATAATCGCGATGACGAATGGTTTGGACAGAAATAAATCCGCCATATAAAATAAGAGAAATAATTGCGACAAAGATTAACTGGGAAGAAGAGAATTCACCTCCTTTTTCTGATGTCAAAAAATTTGGTAAAACCAAGGTCAATATAGATATTGCAACTAAAGTAATTAAAGCAGTTGAAACACCTTGTTTGATAAAGTTCTGTTCTCTATAACGAACTC
This sequence comes from Empedobacter sp. UBA3475, assembly GCF_002378465.1. NCBI lineage: Bacteria > Pseudomonadati > Bacteroidota > Flavobacteriia > Flavobacteriales > Weeksellaceae > Empedobacter > Empedobacter sp. UBA3475. The sequence goes on from NZ_DFRA01000029.1 coordinate 36,267, forward strand.
CTCCAGCCAATAAACAGATTCCGATAATTCCGGTAAGAATAATCATTACAGCAGCAAAAACGGTATCTCTTGCCAAAACAGAAGGGAAGCCGGTAGGTTCGGACATCATTAATGAAACAATTAGCGAAACTTCTATAACTGTAATAGCTAAAGCCAATATAATGGTTCCGAAAGGTTCACCAACTTTATGCGCTACAACTTCTGCGTGATGTACAGCTGATAAAACAGCTGAAATTAAAATGATTCCTAAGACTCCAGAAAACCACATCTGATCTTTAAATCCTTCGGCTATTGTTAATGAAAAAATGGCAAGAATGGGACAGATAATTGTCCAGTAGGGTAAAGCTAAATTGAATTTTTTTGAAATAAAATTATCTACATGCATTAATTATAAGGTTTTGGATTTTTACAAATTTAATAAATAATATTGATAATTATTATGTGTAATTATCATGAATAGTAATAATTATAACGTTTAATAATCATAAATAGTAATAGTTATTTCAATAATTGAGTAAAAATAAACTTTTTAACTAATGATTATCATACCTCTACTATCAATAAACGATTAAATTTGCAAAATGTTAAACGTATCTGACGAAAAGTTAAAAAAATGGTTTAGCACATCATGTGTGTGGGAAACGATAAGTTGTACGCTCTTATTTTTGGTCACAATGCCAATTAAATATCAATTCGGTTATGTTTTGCCAATGCCATTTGCTGGTTGTTTTCACGGTTTTTGGTTTACAGCTTATTTGATTTTACTTTTTAGAGTCAGAAGAATATATAAATGGGACGACGAAGATTTTATTTTTTATGTGATGTACGCATTTATTCCGTTTGCAACTTTGGCGGTACATAAAGTAATAAAAGAGGATAAAAATAATAGATAAATAAAAAAAACGGTTTCTTTTTGAAACCGTTTTTTTATACTCATATATTTTACGCCATTTAGCTACAGTGTTTCGACTGATTTTAAACTTATCAGCAGTATACGTATTGGTATAATTATTTTTTTGTTGAAATTTTAAAATTTCTAGAACAGAATTCAAATCATAAGATTTAATTTTTTGGTAGGAGTTTTTTATCCAATTATGAATAGTGTTTTTAGGGATATTGTATTCATTAGAAATTTCTTTTTTTCTTCAGTGTATAAATTCTAAAAAAAATCATATTTCAACAACTTCGACCATTTTAATAAATCGTCTGTTTGTATACTTTTGCTTAAATATTGGGCATTAATTTCCTTTTCAGAATAAGTTTTGAAGAAGCCCTTGATACGGGATATATCAATTCCAAGTTCGTCGACTCTTTTTTTGATTAAATAGCCCATGTGAATATCTTTCATAGGTAAGTAGGTTTTGAGTAGTTGTAAATGTAGTAAATCGAAATCTGTATTTCTATTAATTTTCTCAAAAATAGAATGATTTTATGTACAAAAAGATCGTTTCGTTATATAGAATTTATTTTATAAATTTATGCGACTAAATTAAGTATAATGATTATTCAACCAAGAACAAGAGGTTTTATTTGCATTACGACTCATCCTGAGGGAACTGCAAAAAATGTTCACAATCAAATTGAGTACGTAAAATCAAAAAATATTTCAGCCGAAGGACCAAAAAAAGTATTGGTAATTGGAGCTTCGACAGGTTTTGGTCTGTCATCTCGTATTACAGCTGCTTTCGGATATAATGCTGCAACAATAGGTGTTTTCTTTGAAAAACCTGCTGCGCCAAGAAAACCGGGGACTGCGGGTTGGTACAACACAGCTGCTTTTGAAAAAGAAGCACACGAAGCTGGTTTGTATGCAAAAAGTATTAATGGAGATGCTTTTTCTGATGAGATTAAACAACAAACGATTGATTTAATCAAACAAGATTTAGGTCAAGTAGATTTAGTAGTTTACAGTTTAGCTTCGCCTCGTCGTACACACCCAAAAACAGGTGTTGCGTATTCATCAGTTCTTAAACCAATTGGTGAACCATTTACAAATAAAACAGTAGATTTTCATACAGCAGAAGTTACAGATATTACAATTGATCCGATTGAATCTCAAGAAGAAATTGATAATACAATTGCTGTAATGGGAGGTGAGGATTGGAAATTTTGGATGGAAGATTTGAAAGCTGCTGGTGTTTTAGCTGAAGGAGTAAAAACTGTTGCTTATTCATACATAGGGCCAGAATTGACGCATAGAATCTACAAAGATGGATCGATTGGAATGGCTAAAAACGATTTAGAAAAAACGGTTCCTGTTATCAACGAATTATTAGCTGATTTGAATGGTGTTTCTTACGTTTCTGTAAACAAAGCTTTGGTAACACAGTCTAGTTCTGCGATTCCAGTTGTGCCATTATATATATCGTTATTGTACAAAGTAATGAAAGCAAAAGGAATTCATGAAGGTACAATCGAGCAAATGCAACGTTTGTTTGCAGAGCGCTTGTATACTGCAAATGGAGAAGTTCCTTTGGATGAAAATGGACGTATTCGTATTGATGATTTGGAAATGCGCGAAGATGTACAAAAAGAAGTGGATGATTTGTGGAAAATTGTAACTTCTGAGAACATCAAAGAAATTTCTGATATCAAAGGTTATCATGATGAATTCTTACAGTTGTTTGGATTTAGTTTTGATGAAATTGATTATGATGCTGATACAAACGAATTGGTAGCAGTTCCAAGTATTGAAGAATAAGAAGATCATTTCAATAAAATAATACAAAAACCTCGAAAATTATTTTCGAGGTTTTTTTTGTCTCAATAAAATAAGTCAAAAATAATTTTATTCGTATTTGTTTAGATTATAAGATTTTGTTTCGTTAAAAATATGGAGTGATTATTATTAATAATTTAAAAAAATGTTTTAATATTAGTTTTAAATTATATTATTCTTAAATTTTAAGTTTTCTTTTAGAGATATATCCAAAAAATATGAAATTTATTTTTCGAATCTTAAAAATATATCCGAAACACTTTACATTTCATTAAGTTTTAACACATGTATTTTTATGTCAATTTGGAAAATTAAACCATTAGCGAAGTTAATAGAAGATTCGCAAGAAACAGAAGGTGGTTTAAAAAGATCTTTATCTTCGGGAGCTTTAGTAGCTTTGGGTATTGGCGCTATTATCGGTGCCGGATTATTTAGTTTAACAGGAATAGCAGCGGCAGATCATGCTGGTCCAGCAGTTACTTTATCGTTTGTTTTAGCCGCGGTTGGTTGTGCTTTTGCAGGTCTTTGTTATGCCGAATTTGCTTCGATGATTCCTGTTGCAGGAAGCGCTTACACGTATTCTTATGCAACAATGGGTGAGTTTATAGCTTGGATTATTGGTTGGGATTTGGTGTTAGAATATGCTTTGGCAGCGGCAACCGTAAGTGTGAGTTGGTCGGCATACGTCGATAAATTTTTACAAGGAATTAATATTCATTTACCTCAAGAATTATTGCATGCTCCAGCCGATTGGATATCCTAACGAAAGTT